>CBDUKY010000358.1:0-3829 GCA_965367925.1 uncultured Pseudomonadales bacterium
GGTCCAACAGCTTACTTCAATCTGGTCGAAGCTACCTGTCCCCTTGACCAGAATGTTGGGCCCCATTGGCGCCATCTACGCAATTTGAGTCTTTGCAAGCTCATCTAAGGTCCTGACTGAATCGTGCCCGGCAAACAACTGCTGCATCTTTTCAAATGCACCCTTGCGTCGAAACATTAACAATCGATTAACCCAATAGGGTGTGTCTCGCATTTCAATGTAGTCTTTACCAGAATGAAAATCATAGGGATGACAGTAGTACCAACAAACCTGTGAGGTTGAATGCTCGAGCCACTTCTCTATGAGGAAATTGGGCAAGTAACGGAAATAGATCCCCCCCAGAAACGGCAATGAAACGCCCGCTAGATCCTTAACCGGGGCAGGAAACTCAATCAAGCCGCTAGGCCATGTGAATTGCTTTTTTGCCGCACCGGGAAACCCGAATCTAGGATTGCTTGCAGGCAACACACTCGATGAATAAGAAAAGCCTAATCGGTGTAAACATCCTTCAACCCAGGGCGTTTGTTTAGTCAGGGAAAACATTGGTGCACGGTATCCATTGACCTGCTTACCAGTGATCGACTCCAGGAGTTGCTTACCTTTTTTGGTTTCCGTCATAAATGCGTTTTCCGACAAGGTTGATAAATCAACATGCTGCCAACCATGCAAACCGATTTCATGACCCGCGTCAGAGATTTCTTTCACCATCGCTGGATATGCAGCCGCTAATTCTCCAACGACAAAGAAGGTACCTCGCCTCCCCTCACGAGCAAGCCAATCTAGAACTCGCCGCAGAGACATTACAAATACACCCGGCTCATCAATATCCGGGTCTTCAACATCCATGGTAAAAAATATCTCAGACATTGGAGTATTTGTATTTAAAGTATTGCTGGAATAATGCGTTTGGTACAAAGCGCATGGCGTTATCCCGACACCATCGCTGCAAGGCAGTTTGCGGGACGTACCACTTTACGGCAGAGCGGGTTTGAGCCTGTATAGGATCGATAATGCGCCGGCTCTGGGTCTCGTACGCCTGGATACCATCATCAATATTACTGGCTTCTATCTGTTTGACGAGCCGTGTCGCACCGGTAATAGCAGCTGCCGCACCGCGACCTGAGAATAATGTCAGGCAATGCGCCGCATCACCTACTAACACCCCTCGACCTGCGTGCCATTTTTCAGGGCGGATCTGTTTCAAGGTGTCCATATAGATAGATGTACGTGAGCAGGATTCAAGCACTCGATCAATGCTCGGACCCGCACCTTTAAAATTGGATTGTAGAAGTTCATATCGGGAAGCTGCGCCTGGTACTTGCCGTGCATCGCTGGACCAGACAAACACCGCACCCAGATTACCATCAGGGGTGTTAAACACTGCCATATAACGCCCCAGGTCCATGTGAGTCTCAAACTTATCTTTGATACCAAGTTCATTTGGTACGCTGACAGCCGCACAACAGAGATCCAGATAGTCAACCTCAACAGAGCCTGGCATCAATAGATCCCGACTCTTAGAATTTTGACCTTCTGCGATGACAGCTAGTGGAAAACTCTCTTCTTCACCTGATGCAAAGACCACGTTGACACCTGTATCACCCCGCTGGTTAATTGATGTAATCGACTCAGCAAATCGAAATTCAACCTCTTGCCTGGCGAACTGGTACAGCACATCAACTACATCATCACGCATGATCTGCAGTACATCGACATCCTCAAACAAGTTTTTGTAATCAAGCGCGAGTAGCTGTTTGCCGGTAATATCGTGGTAGCTGGAGTGAGTAATACGCATATCACGCTCCCGCATCGCATTTAGCACGCCAAGCCGATTCGCAAACTCATAAGCATGATGGGATAGGGACACTAGAAAACCGCCACCGCGAGGTTTTTCCGCCCTTTCAATAACAAGCGGCTCATAGCCCGCCCGTCTTAGCCATAAGGCAGCTGTCAGCCCTGCAATGCCTGCACCGCTAACAAGCACCCTATTCGGTTTCAAATATCATCTCCCCATTGCAAGGAAAGTAGAGTTCGAGTCTGGTTACGTCTTTGGTGGAATGCAAATCAAGCGCACCACCATGGTCTTCAAGAATAACCCAGGCGACCGCTAAATAGCGAAGTGGCAATGCTAGAGATGAGAAGCCTGAAGCCTTCTGTTCAGGGTCAAATATTTCCACCAGGTCCTCAGGTCGAATCCCATTGCCTGAATCCTCAACCGAGAGGATGTAATAGTGACCATCATTAACCTGATGATGAAATAAACTACCCGCAAGCACATAGTCTCGACGACCGACAATCTGAACACTTTGCCGATCGACCTGTGTCTCAAATACATAGCGCATAAGATAGAGTATGAGCGTTCGAATAAGGGTACTAGAAATACTAATCTTGGAATCAGCCTTGTCAAAATGACATTGCACCTGCACTCGCTCGAATTCCTTGTGCAGAGTCAGAAACTCATCTGATTTATAGAAGGAATCAAAGAATTTTGCCGGGTCAACACTGACTCGATCCAGGGTTTCATGACGCAATAGCTGACCAATATCCGTTAGCAGAGAAATGGTGCGCTCGTTAACAAGACTCTCGTCACTTTCAGCCAACTCTTCCGCCATTGAGGTAGCAATGACACTGAAGGAACTTAACCTTTGTGAATAATCAACCTGCTCATGGAGCATGATCGATTCACCCTCAGCAGCCCGACGTAACTTTTCTTGAATTTGTAACTCCAGGTTTGTTTTTAGTAGCTCATTGCTCTGGAATTCAATTAACTGAAATGCTCTTGAATGCCGCAGTGAAACTTGAATACTTTGCAGCAAGACAAAAACAAACAAACCAAACTGTAGCTGGTTGGCTGTATCAAGGGTGAACAGCACGATCAGAATGTCATTGACCGCCATGCTAAACAAAAACAGGCAACCAATACCCAGCAGAATACTACCTTCCCTTTTCCGCCAAATGGCAAGGCCGATAGTATAGGCGCCGTAGACTATAGCGGTAACTGTGATTATCTGGAATGGTGGCACGAGTTCTGTCGCCGCTTTGATTGGAAGAACGAGTGCTAGCACACCTATCACCAGCGCTAGCCCCCATAAGGCACGGGCTGCCAGCACAGAAACCTCATCACGGTATAGACTCCGAATCATGCTTAAGAAGGTCGGTACCGATATCATCCAACAGAAATACTCGAGCCTGGTCAGCAAGGGCCAACCAAGGTTAGGGGCGAGATCACTAATATACCGTTCATCAACAAGCACAATTCGCAGGGCAATCAGCAGACAAAACATGCCAAGAAATAGGCTCGATTGATTCTCGTGTCTGGTTGCCCAGGTAACGAGATTGTATAAGCCCATCATAAAGATGGCACCAAATAAAATTAGATCAGAAGCCAACTCGCCTTCTCGTAAACTGGCAATACCATCAGGACGACCGATCCGAATTACCTCCCACAATCCAGCATTTCGATGATGAAAGTTTGAGACCTGGAGGACGATCTCAACCCGATTGGACTGGGGCACAAAGGTGACAATTTTGCTGCGATAATTAGGTGTCGTATTCTCCAGGCTTTTGCCTGCTCTACCAACTTCGACCAGTTCATTACCATCGACGTAGAGTCTGTAGGCTGTACCAACGGTCAATAGCTTGAGGGCCAGTGGCTCGCTATCGGGTACTAAAACATTGAGGCGATAGGTTGCAAAACCGACTGATGGCAAATTGCGATCATCAGTTGTATCGTTCCAATTACCTGGGACGGATATAAACTTCTTTTCTGCATCGCTCTTTAGGCTAAGCTCAAAGCTAGACAGGTGCTGCTGCCAGTAAAACTCCCACT
>CBDUKY010000359.1:0-3825 GCA_965367925.1 uncultured Pseudomonadales bacterium
AGGTTGCCGAGCAGGAAGTTATTCGTGTCGGTGCTTACAACCTTGTCAGTGGCGGCCAGTATGTAACCTATGACATTGAAAACCACGTCATTAAAGAACTACCAGCACAACCACCTGGTCGGTTCGTTGAATCAGCTGCAGCGCTACAGGGTGCGACTTCTGGTTTTGTACCCTTTGGTCTAGACCCAACTCGCGGTCAGTTACTTGAACTTCAAGTACAGATTCCGAGTATCGAAGAACGTATCCATCAAGGTGGCACAACAGGTTATGTGATCATCTGTCTGGGTATTGTTGCATTGCTCTTATCTGTTGAACGGTTCATTACTTTGACCATCACCGCCACTAAGGTTAAAGGTCAAATTAAGAATCCAACACCAAACTCAAACAATCCACTTGGTCGTATTCTGAATGTTTACGCTGAGAATAAGGACGTTGATCCAGAAACTCTCCAGTTGAAACTGGACGAGGCGATTCTAAAGGAACAGCCAGCTATTAACGCGCGTATCGCCTTTATTAAGATCATTTCTATGGTTGCACCGCTACTTGGTCTACTAGGTACGGTTGTAGGTATGATCATTACCTTCCAGGCAATTACGCTGTTTGGTACTGGTGATCCTAAGACCATGGCTGGTGGTATTTCACAAGCCTTGATGACAACGGTATTAGGTCTTTGTGTTGCAATCCCAACAGTTCTTTTGCACTCGATCGTTCACAGCCGCAGCAGCAGTGTTATGCACATTCTGACTGAACAAAGCGCTGGTTTGATTGCTGAACACGCAGAGAACGCAGGTAAAGGTAAGTAACGACCATGGACAATATTATTATTGCCATTAGGACGTTTTTCGAAGCAGGCGGCGATGTGCTCTGGCTCATCGCTGGTGCCACCTTCATCATGTGGGCTTTAATCTTTGAGCGTGTTCTGTATATCAATACAGAACACAAAAAGGATGTTGGCAACGCGCTCTCATACTGGGAAAACCGCGCTGAACGAAATTCCTGGAACGCACATATGATTCGACTGCGTTTAATATCAGAAGTGAATATGCGACTGACGTTAAACATGTCTTTTATCAAGACACTGATCTCCTTACTGCCGCTACTGGGTTTGCTCGGTACGGTAACCGGGATGGTGCAGGTCTTTGAAGCAATGACCCATTCAGGTGGTAACGCACGCTCAATGGCAGCAGGTGTTTCCGCAGCAACGATTCCGACCATGTCGGGTATGGTTGCAACCCTGTCGGGTGTATTGGCAAACACATTTATGACATCCAAGGTGCAATCTGAATCAGATTACATGGAAGACACCTTGACGATGGATCACTAGGATTCGCAAAACGGACATGACGAGTTTATGTCAAAGAAACTGAGACAATAAAAATGCGAAGAAGAGCCATACAAGAAGATGAGAAGGTAGCTGACTTAACGCCAATGCTAGACGTGGTGTTTATCATGCTGATCTTCTTCATCGTAACGGCGACCTTTATTAAGGAAACCGGTGTAGAAATCGATCGACCAGATACAAGAACTGCGGTGCCTAAGAAGACAGTTTCACTTTTAGTGGGTGTTGGTGCTGATAGTGCTATTTGGATCGACAAGAAAAAGACGGACGTACGTAATGTACGATCAAAAATGGAACGACTACACGCTGAGAACCCGAAAGGGGGACTAGTTATTCAGGCGGATAGTGAATCCAAAGTCGAGAAGGTACTAGCAATCATGGATGCGGCCCGGAATATCGGGATCACCCAGGTTGCCATTGCCTCTGAAGAGCCTTAGGAGGGAATATGGTCATACGATTAGGTCTCTCTACTATTGTCGGCGCGGTTGTTACGTTGGCACTGTTCTACCTTATGCAATCTTTGATCGCTAATGCAGATAGCGCATTAACTGACGACAAGATCGGCAGGATTGTAGATATTGTACGGGTCAAACAAGACCAGGAAGTGCAAACCAAAAACCGAAAGCCCAAGAAGCCACCACCCCCTGATCAACCACCACCTGATATCCCACCACAGAGTATGAATGTGAATGTGGATCAGTCAGGTTTCACCATGGCCGGTCTTGACGCATCAGCAAGCATCGATATCTCTGGCGGTGGATTTGGTATCAGTGATGGTGAATATCTACCAATTGTTAAGGTACAACCTGTTTACCCACGTCGAGCACTATCACGGGGTTTGCAAGGCTGGGCGATTGTCGAATTCACAGTAACGGCGCAGGGTACAGTTAAAGACCCAGTTGTCATTGATAACTGTGCATGGACTAAACCCAAGTCTTCAGGTCAGTGCTTTGAATCACCAAATGGTGTATTTGATTCCGCTGCAATTCGAGCGGCGCTTAAATTCAAATACAAACCTAAAGTGATTGATGGAGAACCCACAGAAACTGCTGGCGTTCAGAACCGTATCGTTTTTGAACTAGCAGAAGGGTAGGAGGCAAATATGAAACATTTGATTATCGCCAGTTTGCTCCTGATAGGTCCTGTGTTGTTTGAAGGAACAACAGGTGTGAACCTTGGAACTGTCGCTAGTGCAGCTGACAAAAAGGAACGACGTAAAGTACCGCCGATGAAAGAGAGAACCTACAAGGCGATCTCCGAGGCACAATTACTGATCGATCCTGATTCTGTACCGGTTGCTGAAGGCGAGAAGAAACCTGAGATTCAAGCAGATCCACGTAAAGCTATTGAATTACTTAACGACCAGCTAGGTCGACGAGGACTCAACGGCTATGAGATTGCACAGATCTGGAATACCCTCGCTTTTGCTTACTACACATTAGAAGATCTGCCTAACACCAAGAAGGCTTATGAAAATGTGTTAAAGCAAGGCACTATTTCTCTGGCCCTTGAGCTGTCTTCAACCCGTGCTTTGTTCCAACTCTACTACGCAGATGAGGACTACAAAAAGGCGATTGAGTATATTGATCGCTGGCAAGCCATCAATGAGACACCAGATGCTGATGTTACCTTTATCAAGGCAACAGCCTACTATCAGATGGATAATTTCGAGGAATCCTTAAAGCAAGCTTTGTTAGTCGAGCAGATCGCCCTCGAACAAGAAAAGACGATTAAGGAAAATTGGCTGTATATCCAGGTCGTGCTTTATAACGAGCTTAAAGACTACGACAAGGTTATCAGTCTACTTGAACGCATGATTGTCATGTTCCCTAAAAAGCAGTACTGGATGCATCTAGCAGGCATGTACGGCGAGAAGGGTTGGGATGATAAGGCGTTATCTGCCTACTATGCAGCTTACACCCAGGGCTTGTTCGATAAAGAGTCTGAAATCGTGATGCTCTCGCAACGACTCCTAAATGCTGAAGTACCTTTTGAAGCAGCAACCGTGCTTGAAAAGGGATTCAAAGAGAAGATGATCGAGAAGAACGAGAAGAATGTTCGACTGCTTGCCACCGCCTATACCATGTCGAAGAATTATGACGAGGCCATCAATGCCTGGAAGGAAGCGACAAAGTACGCGAAAGATGGTGAGATCTTCTATCGTCTAGCCCAGGCTTTGGCTAATGAGGATCGTCATAAGGAGGCTGTTAAGGCCTATCGTGATGCATTGGATCGTGATGGTATCAAAGACCCAGCGGAAGTTAACTTCTGGATGGGTATTTCTTTGATGCAGTTGGAAGAGTGGGATGATGCAACGAAGGCATTTCGTGCAGCGGCGAAAGATAAAGATCGTCGCAAAAGCTCTAACCAGTACATTCAATACATAGCGAGCGAGAAGAAACGTCTTGCTGCACTGGCTGAGATGTTGTCATCTAGCTAGGTTGTATTGGCAAGCATAAAAAAAGGGACAATAGGTCCCTTTTTTT
>CBDUKY010000360.1:0-3824 GCA_965367925.1 uncultured Pseudomonadales bacterium
CGTTCCGCAAGATTTGCACATAAGCCGCAACACCCCTGGCAAAATTCTCTACCCCCATCTGTTCGTTGGTACCATGAAAACCAGCGACTAGTTCTGGCGTGACGGTAAAGGGATTAAATCTGAACGCATTGTCAGCAACCTGGCCATAGTGCCGGCTATCCGACGCGGCCACCATAAGCCCTGGGGTCACTGCAATATCACCATAGACTTCTTGAATGCTATTGGAAATAGTCTTGAAGCCTTCTGATTGCCAATCAGCCACCTCGGAAGCTGGATTACCTTCTCCTGGTTCTACTCGCACCCTGTCATTGGCAACTAACGATTCAACATAGTTGACAATACCCTCGACACTGTCTCTTGGATGCAAACGAAAATTCACTGTTGCGCTTGCTTCGATTGGCAAGACATTGTCTTTTACACTCCCGGACAACATGGTTGGTGCGGTTGTTGTCCGTAACATGGCATTGGTTGTTGCTGAAGCAGAAAGTTCTTGCTCAACGACCCCACCGAATAACCAGAGATTGGCAAAGAGCAACCTTGTGCCAAAAGGCATATAGGGACTAATGCCACTAAACATTTCTAACCCAAGCCCTTCGAGACCGCCGGGGACTGGATTGTTCTGCAGGGTCACTATTGCTTCCGCCAGACTACCAACTGCTGTGACTGGCGGTGGCATCGACGAATGACCGCCAGCACCTGTCGCAATAATATCCAGAGTCAGATAACCTTTTTCAGCCACATTGATGGTCGCGACCCCAACATCAAGGCCGGGAATCATACCTTTCAAGACAAAGGACCCCTCATCTAGAGACCAGGCCAATTGCACGCCCTGTTCTTTAAGATATTCCGTCACCCTGGCCGCACCATTGTTACCGCCAATTTCCTCGTCGTGGCCAAAACTCAAATAGATGGTTCGTGCCGGTTTGTAATCACTTTCGATCAAATAGGTAACTGCTTCAAGAATACCAATGACACCACTCTTATCATCCAGTGCACCCCGTCCCCAGATCACCCCATCAACAATTTCACCAGCAAAAGGTGGGTATTGCCATTTGTCTTCGGTGCCTGGAATCACCGGGACAACATCATAATGTCCGGTCAACAGAATTGGCTTCAAACTATCATCACTACCTTGCCATCGATATAAGAGGGTATGGTTTAGCGTGGTCTTGTCCAGATTCGATTCAACCAGAGGATAGGTCTCCTCTACCCAGCTAATAAAATCATCAAAGGGTTTTGCTTGCCATTTCAAAGGGTCGCCATGGGAGATGGTTTGAAACCTGATCGCCTCGGCCAGATGGCTAGCAAGCAGGTCTTGATCGAGTTCAATATTAGCCGGTGTGATGGTTGCCATGGGCTGTGGTTGCAGCATCAACGTTCGGATCACCACCACAACAGCTACCATGACAATGATAGAGAAACTGTAAAATAGGATTTTTTTCATGGTTTATTCGGCCCCGGATGCGAGTGCAATTTATACCACAATTCCATCTGCCGCCGGATAGTGATCATGATGCTGAAATCTTCAGCTGTTTCAGAAAACCGCACCAATGCACTAGATCTTGCAACATGCTATAACGTCGATTCCCTTTTCGTTGGTGGTTGTGTCGATGGTTTACGATCTATTAGTGATTGGCGCAGGAAGTGCGGGCAGCGTGGTTGCTAGCCGTGCGTCAGAAAATCCAAATATGTCAGTGATACTGGTGGAAGCTGGTCCTGACTACGGGAACCCCGAGGATACCCCGTTCGATCTGGTCAATAGTCATAACAACTCTTATCGTGACCATGATTGGAATCTCCAGTACGAACCAACCCGCGGTCATCGCCAACCATTCCCTAGAGGGCGTGTAATGGGCGGTTCAAGTGCAGTAAACACGACGATCGCACTCCGCGGTATACCAGAAGACTATGACGAATGGGCTGCTCTTGGGAATACAGAATGGGGCTGGGACAAGGTGCTGCCAGCATTTAATCGCCTGGAGCGAGACCTTGATTATGGTGACGCCGACTATCATGGGGACGCAGGCCCCATTACCATTCGACGCTATCCAAAAGAAGAACTCTTGCCACAGCATCAGGCATTTTTGGAAGCTGCAAGAGACCTTGGTTATCCAGATTGTCCAGATCAGAACCAACCAGATAATTTCGGTGCCGGACCACAACCAATGAACAAGCTCGGCAGATTACGAATTTCCTGTGCCATTGGTTATCTTGCCCCGGGCCGGGCGAGACCAAACCTTACTCTGGCACCAAACCGGTTTGTGACCCGGCTAATCATTGAAAATAACCAGTGCGTCGGTGCGGAAGTTGAAACCCCTGAAGGGCTCGAGATAATTCGCGCTAAAACCACCGTCCTCTGTGCTGGCGCCATCTTGTCTCCCTCGATACTGCTGCACTCAGGCCTTGGCCCCAGAGCACAATTAGAAAGTCACCAGATTGACGTCCTGCAGGATATCCCCGGTGTAGGTCAAAACCTCTGCGACCATCCAGCCATTTCAATTGTGATGGAGGCGAAAAAAGGTATAGAGATTAACCATGATGAGCCGATTATTCAGACCATTCTTCGCTATACCGCTGAAGGATCAGACAAGCGTAATGACCTACAAATTGAACAGCTCAGCTTTGTAGGACGGAATGATGGCGTGGGTCGGTTCGGTATTGCAGCGGTTCTTGAGTACCAGTATGGACGGGGCGAAATTCGTCTACAGTCAAATGATCCGCATGTAGGACCTGTAATAGATAATCGTTTTTGTGAAGACCAACGAGACACAAGTAGACTCGTTAGCTGTTTTAAAGATACCCTCGCCTTCTCGAAGCAATCACACCTTGCCGACATGGCGACATCGATCACTTTTCCAGATATGGACAGGGTTAAAACCGACGAAGATATTGCAGCAATCTGCCAACGTTTTGCTGGAAGTGGTTACCACCCCTCTGGCACCTTAAAGATGGGCAACGATCCTATGGCTGTCGTCGACCAGTTCGGTCGCGCCCATAAAGTCGACAACCTGGTTGTTGCTGACGCTTCAATCATGCCTTTCGTACCGAGAGCCAATACAAATCTGACATCTATCATGATTGGTGAAAAGATTGGCGAATGGATTAGAACTCAACCTGCAACCTATGGCTTATAGGCAAGCCGTCTACCCAATACCACAAGAGGATACCGAACAATGAATGACCTGGTTATTAGAAATGCACGGGTGCTGGACGGCACAGGTTCCGCGGCTATTGAAGCAGACGTCGCCATCGAAGGAGACAAGATTAGTCAAATTGGCAATGTCGCAGCAGGCAAACGTGAAATTGACGCCAGGGGCATGACCCTGGCGCCTGGCTTTATCGATACCCACTCCCATGATGACGGCGCTTTCTTTCGTCACCCAGGCATGGAATTCAAACTCGCCCAGGGCGTAACAACTGTGGTGGCTGGTAACTGTGGATTCAGTGCCATTCCAGCTGATCCAGCGCTGGATTCCGCCAGGGCAAGCGGCGGTATTCTTGCAGGGGTTGCTGGCGATTTTAGTGATCTAAATGGTTATTTCGATGCAGTCATGGCCCATAAACCAGCCATCAACAATATGATGCTCGTTGGTCACAATACTGTCCGAACCCTCGCCATGGGTTTTGACAAGGGCAAACCCAACAAAACTCAGATGGCGCAGATGAAAGATCATGTAAAACGCAACCTGGAACAGGGGGCATGTGGATTTTCTACAGGTTTGATCTATCGACCTGGTCGGTGGAGCGATACAGAGGAAGTAATAGAACTTGCAGCCCTCGCCAAACCAATGGATGCCCTGTACACAACCCATATGCGTAATGAA
>CBDUKY010000361.1:0-3813 GCA_965367925.1 uncultured Pseudomonadales bacterium
GCCGACGCCCAAATTGGCTGCGCCAATTAGTCGAACCCGGAGGTTTCTCTCGCCAGCCCTTTTTGTTTTGGCGGAGAGGGAGGGATTCAACGGGGCCGCCCAGGTCCTCGATCTGTGATTAAAAATTAGAAACCCTTCAAACTAGAAACGGTCGGGATGGACTCGCTTCGCTCGGGTCTGCGACCCGTCGGCAAAGCCGACGCCCAAATTGGCTACGCCAATTAGTCGAACCCAGAGGTTTCTCTCGCCAGCCCTTTAGCCAAAACTAAAAAGGGCCCCTGTGGGACCCTTTTTAGTTTTGGCGGAGAGGGAGGGATTCGAACCCTCGATACCGTGAGGTATACACACTTTCCAGGCGTGCTCCTTCGACCGCTCGGACACCTCTCCAAATAAACTGCTTCGACTAGCATCGTACTAGCTGCTAACGTCAGAATCGCCTCGCTTTACGCGAGCACAAATCAAAAAACACTACCCACACAAAAACGCAGATTATTAATCACCTGCATTTAACTTATATGGGTGAAAAAAATTGAAGACACCTCAGCCACATCCCGGCACACGAAGTCATCGCTACCGTTGCTCCCTTCCAGGCCTGGCGGAGTTCACAATTATTCATTGCGAGAGGACCGAGGTGCGCGCGCATTATATACAATCAGTGCGGCGGGGTTAATGGCTGATTTGTATTTATTTCTCAGATAAACAATCAACCCAGTGTTCTTCTGAGATGATGGCTATGCCTGCCCCCTGCTCTTTTAATTCCACAGCCCGCTCTATGCCGCGGCCAAAGGTGGTATGCACCCAATCTGGGCTACAAAGCTCACCAATCACCAGATAATCCGTGTCTTTGGTAGGCATTTCCACCAGGCTACCGCCCAGGTCAGCAATAATTTCTTCACAGTCAAAAGTCGAGCCAAATACAAATTTTCCGGTCAGACAGAAGGTCTTTTGATCAAATTCGACCTCAGGTGCTGGTTTGTCGATAGGCAGAGACGTGGAGCGATTAGGTTCTTGATAAAGGGCACTTTCTCCTGTCAGGTCGCGTAAAGTTTCCAGCAGTTCCAGTTGTTCGTCGGCATTTAAAATACCGTCTTTTAGCATCTCTACAATCCGCGCATAGAGTATGTTGACCGGCCAGCGGTCAGCAATTTCGCGGTGATTTTCAATCCATTGACCGAGAAATATCGCTTCCCGTTCATCAACGGCACCATCGGCGATGACGCCGCGGCAAACCCCAATGAGTTCATCAATAAGTCGATCCTGGACACGACTTGCATTCTTTGATCGGGTCTTAGTACCCATCATTACTCCTTAAAAAGTTCTAATTGCGTGCCAGATAATTCTCGAAGAATATCTTTGGCGCGCTCATGCCATCCAAGCTTAGTTGCCAGGGTACGCTTCCAATTTAGTGTTGGTTGATAACTGAGTCGTTGCTTGAAACCAGCGAGTTGCAGATCGTCCGTCAGATAAACACTGAAATCTTCACCTGCTGCCTTTTCTGCTACCCAGTAGACTTCAAAAACCGCTTCACGACACCAATATCGTGTCAGGCATTCGTAGCCAAGCACCTCGTCGCCGCAATCATCCCATTCATGGAGTTCCGTGCGCAACTCTACCCACTCAGATTTGCCAAGAACTTCCGGATCTAGTCTCGATTCAGTCATGAGAAGAAGACGTCCCCGGTTGTCGCTGGACCTGAAATTGAATCGAAATCACAGCCGACCTTACCCACAGGAAGCCTGTAATCGCATCGGTTTCGGGCAGACATGGCAAATTGACCAGAGGACAGTGCGTACCTTTAAGATACTGTATTCTGCCTGATCCGAAAAGCCTTGCTCTGATACACTCAGCTTTCTTACAAGGCAATTTGTCAGGATGCAGCCATTAACATGAGCCAGTTTGTATGATTCACGACCATCGACCACTGTTTATCAAGAACCTGTTTGGCAGTTTCGAGAAGTGGTATGGCGCACATTTCGTCGCACCACAGTTTAGATCGTTAGGTGGTAACTGGACGATCCTAAAGCCCTGGCGTGTCGATGTTCATGGCGCTGAAATCAGCGCTGGGTTAAACCTGCACATCATTACCGCCAGGGACCGTCGGGTTTCATTTTCGACCTGGCAGTTTGGTGAATATCAAGGACATATCAATATTGGTGATAACTGTCTGATCTGCCCAGGGGTGCGGCTAGATTCTGGTTCCCAACTCACGATTGGTGACAATTGCATGTTGGCTGCTGGCAGCTATGTCACTGATGCTGATTGGCATGACATCTATGATCGTACCAAAACTGTCGGTGAAACCCGGCCAGTTACCCTTGAAAACAATGTCTGGATTGGTGACGGCGCGATTGTCTGTAAAGGCGTTACCATCGGAGAAAATAGCGTTATTGGCGCGGGAGCCGTGGTGGCATCCGACATTCCAGCAAACTGTGTCGCTGCAGGTAACCCGGCAAAGGTCGTTAAACAACTGGACCCGGACAGGCAACTCACCACCCGTGCATCATTGTTTAAAGACACGACTATTTTGAATGCGGAACTCGCAAAAATCGACCGATACGTGCTGGGTAACAATACCCTATTGGGATGGCTAAGAACCTGCTTTGCACCAAAGACAGGTGACTAGCACCAGGGACAGATTCGCTAAATATTACTGACGCCAGACTCTTGTATCAGATGCGATTTCAGACTCAGTGGCCCGATAAGGATTAATATCCACACCACCGCGGCGGGTAAACCTGGCCTGGACGGAGAGTCTATCTGGATGGCATCGATTTTTGATGTCGACAAAAATTCGTTCGGCAATCTGTTCTGCGAATTCAGCATGCTCACGATAAGAAACCAGATATTTCAGCAAACCTTCATTGGAAATCAACGGGCCACTATATTGAATGGCAATGCTGGCAAAATCAGGCTGCCCGGTCATCGGACAAAGGGATTTAAACAGGTGCGTAAATATGGATTCACGGACAATTGTGTCGCTTTCGAGCACTAGAAAATCTGGATTCCAGTAGTATTCATCAATATCGACATCAAGATGGTCCAGAGACTGGCCTGCAAGAACGGCAAGCCCATTGGTTTGAACCTGCTCAGGTGATAGCAATGTGACGCTCACAGGCGCTCTGGCAGCTAGCGTCAAGTCAGACTCAAGGGTCGATATCACCTCTGCCCTGTGGCCAAAACGGGTGCCACTATAGGAACCCAGATAAAGCTTTAAAGACTTACTCTCGATGATTGCGTCTGATTTCGCTGGAACCTGGAACTGCAATTGTGCGATTTCCGGCCTGCCCTTGTTATTTAGCCAGGTAAATTCGTACGCATTCCAGACATCCATACCATGAAAGGGTAAGCCGTCCGCCGCAATGCCTAGAGAAGCGCGTTGTTTTGCACGAGGAACAGAATCCACTAGCGACGGTGTATAAGTCGTGATATAGGCTGGTTTCTTTTCTTTTGTTGATTTTCGGATGACGGTATCGTCTGTCATGTCGTCATGATTGCCACTGAATTGTGCCGCCCATGTTCCCTGTAACAGTGGATACTTGTCAACTCTCATCTCCCCGAGACGCCCAAGTTGACTGACACAGCGTCAAGGAGTCATGTATCCTAAGCGCCTATTCCGCAGTGCCTTGATCATTATGTCGCGTTCAGCTTTAGTATTTCGACCCCTGCTCCAGGTTCTCGTCCTATTTTCGTGCCTGCCACCCCAGATAAGTCAGGCTGCAGATTCTGTCCTGGAACGTGTCATCGTGACCGCCTCCCGGGCCGATCAATCCTTAAGTGAGTCAGAATCAAGCATCGGGCTTATCGAAAATCTCT
>CBDUKY010000362.1:0-3809 GCA_965367925.1 uncultured Pseudomonadales bacterium
AAGGACAGCTGCTGCTTCTTCCGCTGCTAGTTCATCTGTCGAGTCACCTTCTTGCATCAAGTCATCCGATTCTGGCGCGTTCTCGGAGACGGTGATGCCCATATCGTTAATCATGCTAATGATGTCTTCGATCTGTTCTGGATCTGAAATTTCATCCGGCAAGTGATCGTTGACTTCAGCATAGGTCAGGTAGCCTTGTTCACGACCCTTGCTAATCAAATCTTTCAGGCGAGATTGTTGCTGTGCTAATCCACTCGACATATGAATCCTTCGGTATATATAGGGCAAAGAGCCGAGCATTATATCGACTGATCTATAATCAATCCACTTCAAGTATCTGATTTTAGGCGAGAATTGAGGCACAAATCCTGCTTAGGCAGGGCAAATTCCAGGTAACTCGAGCCTTAATTTGAGGGATTTAGGCCGATGGCAGGCTCAAGCCCGTCGAGATAATTCCTTGAGGAGAGACTTTTCCTCATCGGTTAATTCCGACCAGGGCTTCGCCAGCAGCCGCCTGCGCTGATCTTGCCGATTTTGAAGCTCGCCAGACTGGGCCAATTTTTCAACAGTACCAACAAATTCCTCCGCCAGACCTTCTGGTGGCAGCAACTGCTCTGATTCCGCGAGGGTCTTCAACTGAGCGAACTCTGGCCGCTGTTGGAACTTCAGCAGCAAAAGCATTGGCGTCATCAGGTTTTCTTCTAGCACGAATTGTACGAGCTCGTGAAGCAGTCGGCTCCCAGGGTCCTCAGCTACCATTTTAACTACATCTTCCTGCAAGTAAGTACACACTTCAGGCTGACTCAAGAGGATCGAAATGGCCTTGTTTACCAGTGGAGAGGCTGGAACCTGTGGGGCCGAAAACGCCCCTTCCACGTAATCATCGTCAATGAGATCACCGTATTCATCATGAGAATAGTCTTCAGGCCCATAATCCGGTATTTCATCAACAGGTGGCCCTACAGAAGTCTCAGAGCCCCGTGTAATCTGGCTTTGAGGGGCTGGTGCGACCCTTTTGGGCTGTTGAATAGTCGCCAGGGAGTATAACTTCTCGCTACTGAGGTTAGTGACCTCCGAAAGCTTGCCAACCATGAGTTCCCTGAACACACCGACCGGGATCTGGTTAATCAGCGGCATGGCCAACTGGCTCAGATGTGCCTTGCCATCCAGGGAGTCAGTATCGACATCCTGGGACAACTTACTGAAGAAGAAGTCTGATAAATGCGGGGCCGAATCGATCCTCTCTCGTAGCTTGTCTGCCCCTTCTTCCCTGACCAGAGAATCCGGATCTTCGCCATCTGGCACAAACAAGAAGCGAGCTGAGCGGCCATCTCGCATATGCGGAAGGGCAACATTAAGCGCTTTCCAGGCCGCATTTTTACCTGCCTGATCACCATCAAAACAAAATACAACTTTTGACACGAGGCGGAAGATTCTTTCTAGATGCTCGCCAGTCGTTGCCGTGCCGAGTGTCGCCACAGCATTGCTAATGCCGTGCTGGGCAAGGGCAACCACATCCATATAGCCTTCAACTACCAGGAGATGATCTAGCTTTTTATTTCGCTGCCTGGCTTCATATAAGCCATAGAGCTCTCGTCCCTTATGAAACACTTCCGTTTCAGGGGAATTGAGGTACTTGGGTTTACCATCACCGAGAATACGTCCACCAAAGGCAATCACTCTGCCCCTGACATCTCGAATTGGAAACATGATCCTCTCCCGAAACCGATCGTAAGTATTTTCCCCATCTTCCTTTTCGATCAGCATGCCGCTATCAATCAGCAATTGTCGCTCATGGTTCGTTTTCGCCAGTGCCGATTGCAGGTTGTCCCAACCCGATGGCGCAAAGCCGAGGCCGAAGTCTCTGGCAATTTCACCGGATAAACCACGGGCTTTCAGATAGTTAACCGCAATGTCTCGGGTCTCACCCTGCTTCAACTGAAGGGCATAGAAGCTAGCTGCCTGTTCGAGCACCTCATAGATAGATTTTCGCTTGAGCTGGCGCTCTGGTGACTCTCTCCGACCTGTTTGCGGTACCTCAAGACCCAGGCGCCCCGCTAGATATTCAACGGCAGGAATAAAATCCAGACGATCGAATTCCATGACAAATTTCAATGCGCTACCTGAGGCCTGACAGCCAAAGCAGTAATAGAATTGTTTATCGCTACTAACGGAGAAGGATGGCGTTTTCTCGTTGTGGAAAGGACACAAACCGGAATAGTTTTGCCCGGTCTTCTTTAGCTTCACCCGTGCATCCACTATTTCAACGATATCCGTTCTGGATAGTAACTCGTCTATGAATTCCGGAGGGATCACGATAGTTAACTAGGTTTCAAAAAGGAAAGTGAGGATGTCACCGGAAGCCATTTAAGGCAAGTGTAGGAAGTCCCGCTGGCATTGATTAAGCCAATACGGGCTATTGCAATTTTTTCTTAACAACCTGGCTGACAAAGCCCATATCGGCACGGCCCTGGAGCTGCGGCCTGACTTCAGCCATTAGTGCACCCATATCTTTCATGCTTGAGGCACCAGTGGTCGTTATGGCGGCGTCTATAATGTTTTCGATTTCGGATTCTTCCAATGCCTTTGGAAGATACTCCTGAATAACACCGATTTCGAAGGATTCTTGATCGGCAAGATCTTGACGGTCGGCTGCTTGAAATTGCTGCAGGGAGTCCTTTCGCTGCTTCGTCATTTTATCGAGGATTGCTAGTAGACGATCGTCTTCAACCTCAATCCGCTCATCAACTTCAATGCGCTTTATTTCTGACATGATCAGGCGAAGCACACCAAGGCGCTGCTTATCACGCGCGCGCATAGCATCCTTAACCGCTGCTTGAATTTGCGATTTCAGTTCAGAGGGCATATTAATTCCGCGACAAAACGTTTGTTTAGTACAAACGCTCCATCTTTCTGGATTCGCGCTGCACCTTCTTGGCATGACGCTTTACAGCGGCGGCAGCTTTGCGCTTACGAACTGCAGTAGGCTTCTCGTAGAATTCACGACGTCTAACTTCCGCTAGAACACCAGCCTTTTCACAAGATCGTTTGAACCGACGTAGGGCTACGTCAAATGGCTCGTTTTCTTTTACTTTTACATTCGGCATGTACTAAATTTACTCCTTCGCGAGGGTGCGCATTCTAGCGATATCACCTATTAATTGCAAAACTTCCTATCGAACTATTTCTCTACCTTAAATTGCCGAAACGACAGGAAATACTCTCAATAAATCAGTAACATAGCGTCCCTCAATTGGTCATTGGTGCAATTTTGCGCGTTCTCGGTATCGAAACTTCCTGTGATGAAACAGGCATAGCAGTCTACGACGAGCAAGAAGGATTGCTCGTGGACCTCTTATATAGCCAGATAGGACTTCATAAGGCCTATGGTGGCGTGGTCCCGGAACTGGCTTCGAGGGATCATATCCGCAAGACCTTACCCATGATTCAGGAGGCGCTGGACAAGAGCCAAACCAAACCTGGCCAGCTAGATGCCATCGCCTATACTGCAGGACCTGGGTTGGTTGGTGCATTGATGGTTGGCGCTAGTATCGCCAAATCCCTCGCCTTTGCCTGGGACATACCTTCTATCGCAGTCCATCATATGGAAGGCCATCTACTGGCACCCATGCTTTCGACAGACAAACCTTCTTACCCTTTTATTGCCCTATTGGTCTCTGGCGGGCATACCCTGCTCTTGGCCTGTGAATCCGAAGCACAGTATGAAATTTTAGGTGAGTCAGTTGATGATGCTGCAGGTGAAGCTTTTGATAAGGTCGCCAAGATGTTGGGCCTGGAATACCCTGGCG
>CBDUKY010000363.1:0-3802 GCA_965367925.1 uncultured Pseudomonadales bacterium
TCAAAGCAGTTTTTATTACGCATATCTTGATCAGGTACACGGTGTTCTTGGACATAAAAATCCGCAGGCTGAACCAACGCTTGATGGGCACTTATTGGATTACCAATATGAATTCTCAGCGGCAATCAATGGCGCTGTTTTTCACTATGATATCCACAACAAGGATCAACCATTTAACTCCCACAAAACAACCGGTGTTTCACTCACAGCCAGACACAAAATCGCCGACTTTTCCCTTGCCACTAACCTCGGCTATGCCCAACAGCAAGCGAGTGACAATAATGTCCTTGGTTATAAGGCGCACTACCAACAACTTGAATTTAGCCTGGGCTATAACCGCTACCAACTCATCACCGGCAGAGAAATACTTGGCGAAGATAATGGCAGTAGTTTTCAAACACCGCTTGGTACGCTACACAAGTTTCAGGGCTTTACCGATCAATTTCTCACAACACCTGCCACCGGGCTTAAGGATCAATACGCCACCTTCCGGGTTCTTCTGGGTCCGGGCAGAATGGAGCTAAGCAGTCATCGATTCAAATCTGATAGTGGCAGGAATAAATTTGGCAAGGAATACGCCTTCGGCGCCTGGTATCAGATCGATGAACAGATAAGCCTGATGTTCAAATATGCCGAATTCAATGACCAGGGCCTAGGAACCAAAGACGTTCGTAAATACTGGCTACAGGTTGCGTACAAACTCTAGCCAGATTCAGTTCTCTAACCATTCACCAGATAATGGGTATAGATACTTGCGATATAGCCAAGTCCAATAGCCCAGCTCCACTTCAAGTGACCAAAGAAGGTGTAAAAGCCACGCGCTGATCCCATAAGTGCGACACCTGCCGCAGAGCCAATCGATAACAGACTACCCCCTACTCCAGCTGTTAGGGTAATCAACAACCACTGGTAGTTATCCATTTCTGGATTCATGGTTAAAATTGCGAACATGACTGGAATGTTATCGATGATCGCCGATATAGCACCAAGGCTAATATTCGCAGCAGTCGGCCCCCAGCCTTCATAAAGTACCTGAGACATGATCTCCAGATAACCGATATAACCAAGACCGCCAACACAAAAGATAACGCCGAAGAAGAAGAACAAGGTGTCCCATTCCGCCAGCGCAACCTTGTTAAAGATATTGAAGGTGCCAAAGTCTGCTGCATCTCCCGTCTTCTGGGTTTTGATGTAGTAAGCATAGAAGAACAGAAACGAAAGCCCTGTCATCATGCCCATAAACGGCGGCAGATGTAGAAACTGTTTAAAGCTAACAGCCGTTGCTATGGTCGCAACAAACAATAAGCAAATGGTGATGGCACCGTTTTTCAGCACCACTTCTTCATGGTGTGGTTCTGGCGATGCATTGGGTACTGCGAAACTCATGATCGTCGCCGGGACAATAAAATTTACAACAGATGGGACAAACAATGAGAAAAATTCAAAGAAGGTCGCATGACCACTTTGCCATCAAGGTGGTGATGTCGCCGAAGGGACTAAAAGCACCGCCAGCATTTGCTGCAACAACGATGTTAATACAGGCAATACTGACAAAGGCTGGATTTTTTGCCCCCACAGAAACCACCACCGCGCCCATGAGTAGCGCAGTTGTTAAGTTATCTGCAATAGGAGAAAGCAGGAATGCAATGATCCCTGTTATCCAAAATAGCTGTCGATAGTTAAAGGCCTTATTAACCAGCCAGACCCGCAACTTCTCAAATACATTCCGCTCTGTCATCGCATTGATATAAGTCATTGCGACCAGGAGGAACAAAAACAGCTCCGCATATTCAAGAATATTGTGGTCCAGGGTGGCACGAAGCATGGCAGGGTCGTGACCTGAATTAGTTGAAATTATCGCCACTATGACCCAGATCACACCTGCTGCGAGGATGACTGGTTTGGATTTCCTCAAATGAATGAATTCTTCCAACATGACAAAGAAATAGGAAACCACAAAAACACCCAGGGCAAGAAACCCAAGGCCCGTTGTCGTTGCCCCCATAGAACCACTGGCTTCTGCAGTACTTGCCAATACAGTGGTGGGTAGAAAACACAATAAAGCTGTGAATAGCTTTACAAACCTTGTCATAGTCATCCTTTGCAACTCTTAGTCATTATTGGGGCGTTTATTACTCGCCTTGCCAGTTTGGCGGTCGTTTCTCTGAAAATGCCAGAGGACCTTCGACAAAGTCCTTCGAATTTCGAAGTGCATCTATCTGATCGTATTTTCCATGCATGGCGTCCTCAAGACTGACGCCCATACCATCATAGGCGGCTTGTTTGCTGGCACGGACAGAAATGGGCGCACATTCTAGAATCTGTGCTGCCCAGGCTTTTGCTGTGGACAAAGCTTCACCAACAGGCGCGACATCAGTCACAAACCCAAGAGACTTGCCTTCCTCAGCGCTCACCCGTCTTCCGGTTAGTAACATGCCCATCGCTTGTTTCATACCAATTTCTCGTGGCAAACGATGTACACCACCAGCAAGTGCAGCGAGTCCAACTCTCGGCTCAGGTAAAGCGAACACCGCGTTTTCGGCAGCAATAATCAGATCGCAAGCAAGGGCAATTTCAAATCCGCCCCCCATGGCAATCCCGTTCACTGCAGCAATCACTGGTTTAGGGTTATCGAACCTGGCGGTTAAGCCACCAAAGCCCGCTTTAGGACCGCCCATTTTTCCACCTGAAGCCTGAAACTTAAGGTCATTGCCGGCACTGAATGCTCGATCACCGGCACCGGTAATAATCGCAACCCACTGATCCTTATCAGCAACAAAATCGTCAAAGACATCTGCGAGTTCTTGATTTCCCGGCGGATGCAGGGCATTCATTACCTCTGGCCGCTGGATTGTGACGATCGTTAAACGACCTTCTTTTTCTACACTACAGAATTCACCCATGGATACCTCTCCACTTGTCTTTTTTGGAACCCGCAGTCTATCAGCTTGTGTTTGCCACGGGTAAAACTAGATGTGGACTTCCATCAATTGTCGAAGGGTTTATACTGATCACCTTTAAATGCAAACTAATGGCCTGTAACTTCTGGCTTTAATGCGTGTCAGTTTGTAGGTAACTGTTTAACAGCATTTAAATTGCTGCAATGGAGAAATGATCATGGGACTATTTAGAAAACCAGCTAGCTTACCAACTGAAGCTACCGCACTACCAGGTAGAGCGGAAAAGATGCCTGTCCCTGCTGCCCATTTTGTTAACGGCAACCCACTGGTTGGTCCCTTCCCTTCGCATCTACAACAAGTGGTTTTTGGTCTTGGCTGCTTCTGGGGTGCAGAGCGTAAATTCTGGCAAACCGAAGGTGTCTATACCACCGCAGCAGGTTATGCTGGCGGCTACACACCTAACCCAAGCTATGAAGAAGTTTGCAGTGGTCTGACTGGCCATACTGAAGTAGTACTTGTGGTCTTCGATCCAAAGATTGTTTCCTACGAACAACTCCTTGCTCTGTTCTGGGAAAGTCACGACCCTACCCAGGGTATGCGTCAAGGCAATGACGTGGGTACCCAGTATCGCTCTAGCATTTATACTTTTAATGATGATCAACTAGCAGTCGCGAAGCAGAGCGAGGCTAAATTTCAGGAGAGCCTAAAGCAGGCCGGATACGGCAGTATCACCACAGAAATCACATCCCTGCGTGACTTCTACTATGCAGAAGATTATCACCAGCAATATCTCGCCAAGGTACCAAATGGTTATTGCGGACTTGGTGGAACAGGGGTTTGTTTTACCGATAACTAGTGGGCTATGGACCTATTCAGGTCAGGGTCTGAAATGAGTCCAGCCG
>CBDUKY010000364.1:0-3771 GCA_965367925.1 uncultured Pseudomonadales bacterium
AACGTTCGTGATTTCGCCAGAGCCGCGGCCTTTTACGAAGGTGTACTGGGTTTTGAAAAGCTCTACGACGTACCTGAAATAGGCTGGGGTGAATGGTCTACAAATGTTCCTGGTATGACCATTGGTATTTCTGAAGTCAAAGAAGGTGTCACTGGCGCTGGTGGTGCGACCCTTACCTTCGGTGTTAAAGATGTAGTGAAGGCGAGAGCCTGGCTTGCAAGCAATGGCGTCAAGTTTGATGGGGATATTCAGGAGATCCCAGGTCTTGTAAAGCTGGCGACCTTCTTTGATCCTGATGGTAATACCTTGATGCTGGCGGAAGGCCTTCAGGACAATTAGCCACCCGGCTAGCCTCACCAATTTCGGTTGAAAATGCACCGGGCAGACCTTATCGTCCAGACTCACCTTCAATTTTAGACTTGTAGGCTGCCAGCATGAAACTCATCGATCTTACCCGCACACTGGATAGTCAAGACATCGATCGACTACCTCCCGCAGTTCGCCCTTCCGCCTCTGTCATGGTGCCCGAGGTTGAATACATCGCCCCCGATGGCAAGGGTGCAGACACCATGTGTCAGATATTCGCTTGTGAGAAGCACCATCTACCGGATGGTGAAGGCTGGGGTGAAGAACGCATCAAAATCAATTCACATATTGGTACCCACGTGGATGCACCCTTGCACTATGGTTCAACTTGCGAGGGTAAACCGGCACGCACAATCGAGGCCATCGACCTATCAGAACTTTATTGTGATGGATTTGTTTTGGATCTCCGCCCCTATATCGATGGTAACGAGATTACAGTGTCGATGCTTGATCAAGCCCTCAGCGACAATGGCGCGACACCAACACCAGGCTGCGCGATTCTGCTACGAACCGGTCAGGAACAATATGATCTTTCAGATATGGCACTTTATAACTATCCGGGTATGACCAGAGACGCCACGCTATATCTCGCCAATCTTGGCGCCAAAGTACTCGGCACCGATGCACTCGGCTGGGATAGACCCTTTGCCGTGATGCGACAAGCCTTTCAAGAAACAGGGGATTCTGGACAAATCTGGGACGGCCATTTTGCAGGCCGGGATGTGGAAATATTTATCATCCAACAATTGGATAATTTGAAATCAGTACCCAGTCACGGATTCAAGGTTGGCTTCTTCCCTATAAAACTCGCACATTGCAGCGCTGCGCCAGCGCGGGTTGTTGCTTTTGTCGATGGCTAGCAGGCTACCCTTAAGGTTACGACAACCTCATTTGTAAGGCTACCCTATCCATTCGAGCCCAGCGCAGTTTCGCCGCGTAACGCCCAGTGGAAGCCATAGACCTGAATGGCGTTGCGGCACTTGTTAGAAGCCATCCCCAGCAAATGCAACTGTCATGATGCAATGCCGAAACTGCATGTTATGTTGCTCAACTGAATATAGGTTCGTCATCATGTAAATTCACCCAGGTTGCCTTGTCTGGCGTATAGACTTGTATCTGAGGCGCTAGCTCTTCAACGTATGTGTCGATGGACCCAAGTGCAACGATAACGTCTGTCGGATGATTCCCATTGATTAAAAAAGATGGAGAGCCGCAGACTGAACAAAAATGCTTGCTGGATAGCTCGGTCTTATACTGTGTAACTGAGTCAGAGCCGCTAACAACCTTGAATTGACCCGCTGGGATCACTACCCACGTTGAGTAATCGGAACCTTGAAGCTTTCTGCAATTTCCACAGTGACACTTCACGACGGTAGTGAGAGGTAGCGAAAACTCCCACTGAACCGTACCGCAATGACAACTGCCTTTTACATCACTCATCTCGACGACCTCCTGGATATGTAGCACCCGGTTAAGCTGCACAGACGCGTGGCGCCTGGGTTGTGTGTCCACGCCTGAAAACAGGTAGATGCGCGCGCGTGGTGTAGCCTCGACTTCAATTGCATGTTAACTGTCTCCCCCGACCAGCAGGGCCTTCGCTGCATCATTCATCGTGGTCTCAGTTTTGGAGATTCCTACAATAAACGCCCGAAAATCCTTTGGTAGCGTGTCAGCTGCCGTTTCTAAATAGAAGGCTACAGACTCTCTTCGCATGAAGATGTTAAGCGCAGCTATAAATTTTCTTTTCCCGGCATCGTCGAGCTCCTCTGGGTTCGCCAATCCCAGCCAAAACAATCGTGCAACTTCATCATCCGCCAACAGTATTTCAGAAAATTGTGCGGAGTTTTCCATAGAGCTTTGAATCGCCGTAATTCGTGAGGTCTTTGTACTCTGTCGCAACTGCACTGACAGATATAACAACGTAACTATTACACCAGCCGCTCCAGCGATCTCACCGATCGCTCCGATCGCGTCCCAATTCACCATGACGCATAATCTCCTTTAAAGTAGTGTGAAATTTCTGGTGCCTGGCTTACATATGCAAACCAGGAGACAAGATTGCCACGTCTGATCGAGCCGATGAGCGAATGACTTTATCCGCACCTACTCAGGCAGGTTGCGTTGAACATGATCATCAGTTTCTTTAATCAGATAAGGATGCTCAGTCGCGAGTTTCCTTAAGACTTCTCTTTCTTTTGGTGTGATTCGATTTCGGTTAAAAACGAGAATCAATAAAACTAACAAAGGCAGCTCTATACTTAAATCACCTAGCCAGGTCCATCCAGCATAGTTTTTGAGCGCCGAATAGGTGACGGAACAAGCCAGGAAACAAACCACTAATACCCAAAACGAAATCGGCTCCTTGATTAAATCTATGTAGCACTTCTTTTCTTTTTCAGTGAACTCCATTTATCCCTCCTACCTTTTATTTTTCAACAAGATCCATAAACCGCGAAAATTAGCAAGAAGCGCTGGCGAAACACCCAGGTTGCGAGGGGTGCATTGATCGCTGTGTTACGATATTGCCTCGAGCTTTTGCCAGAAGTCCGTTTCAGGTAACTGGTCTATCATTTCTTGTACCATCGCAACAAATCCTGCGTTGAAATAGCTTGAACAAAGCGCCCAGAGTGCGCGAGTTCTTTGGGTACCAAGCACGAAATAGATCACGTCTCTATAGCTCAACCAGGTTTCTTCATCTAGTGCGCCACTTTTAAATTGTAGCCATTCATGCTCTCTGGCTCGCATCTGAGCAATGATCCAGAACATCAGCCTGGTCTTTTCCAAAAAATCAGGTGTGTTCTTTTGTCGGAATATCTCAGCAAGTTCGGGATGCTCCACGAAAAGATAAACGCCGCTCTGGTCAGTTGTTAGTTGCGCCTGCCTTGATTCTGATTTCAGAATTTCAGCACCCTGGCGCATTTGCAAGGAGAGGTAAATGAGCGTAATGACAACCATGAGGTTGCCCACGATCTCCGCAATATTGGCGAGTTGTTCTAGGGACATATTTTTATTAGCCTCGAATTAATGCTCGATAAGACGCGTACCACCTGGTTAAGCCGCCCGGGCTTTCTGGCGCCGGGGTTGCCTATGCAACCCTAGTGACAGGTTACCACGTCCACTTTACTTTTATGTTAGGTGAATTAGACAAGGAATCTCCTTGTATTGCGAGCCTGTAAAATGTGCTTAAAACCCATTACCACAACAGCGAGTAGAAACCAGCGAAGCTCGAATTGTCCATATTCGTCCGTGTTATTGGGTCGATAGAGTGTAATCGCCACAATGTAGTGTGATATTGCCCAGAACACTAGCACGAGGAAATCTTTAAAACTCCACCCTTGTCAATCGTGCCATCTGCAGAAGACCTACCAAGAGGATCAAAATGTGATTCACCTTTGAATCGAAGGT
>CBDUKY010000365.1:0-3769 GCA_965367925.1 uncultured Pseudomonadales bacterium
CGAGACCCTGGCGCTTTATTTACCGGAGTCGACTCACCGGTAAACGCAGCCTCAGAGACGCTGCCTGTGCCTTCCTTGACCACGCCATCAGCAGGTAATATTTCCCCTGGCGCGACCCGGACACAATCACCAACAAGCAACGCATCGATAGGTACCGCCTGCTCCGTTGATACCAGTACAGCGGACTCTGGTAGACAGCTTTCAGCCAGAGACAAGCTCTGGGTATAGCGGCGCCTGGAGACAAGTTCAAGATAACGCCCTACCAGCAACAAAAATGTAAACATACAGACGGAATCAAAATAAACACCCCCCTGGCCGCTTAGGACGTGGTAACTACTTAAAAAGTAGGCACTCAGAATCGCCAGTGAGACAGGTACATCCATACCAAGATTGCGATGCTTAAGACTTTGCCAGGCACCCAGATGAAATGGCGCGGCACTATACAGGGCGATAGGGGTTGAGATCGCAAAGGCAGCCCAGTGCATTAAACTGATATAGGCGGGTTCCATATCAACTGCAACATAGGTTGCAATCGAAAACATCATTACCTGCATCATGCCGATACCCGATATGCCAAGTCGGGTTAGCATTTGTCGGCCTTCTAAACCTAACGGGTTCAGATTTTCATCAACGGATAGCACGCCTGGGGTAAAACCAAGCGCGGATATCGCATCCAGAACTTTTTCTTCATTCAGTTGAATCGGGTCAAAATCAACCACAACTTGCTTGGCCGGTACATTTGTACGGCATCGAGTAATACCAACGAGCTGATTAAGCTGGCGTTCAATTTTCAACGCACACGCAGCACAGCGAATATCTTTAACCTGTAAAACTAGACGTTCAGGTGCTGACGATTCAGGCAATTCTAGTTGTGCTGCTGCACTACTCATTTGCATCTAACCTGAAGTAATTTGTTGGGGTCTCAATTCGACCTCGAACCCGCCACTTATCGTCCTGACCCAGAAACTCTATATACCAGACCCCGGCTTCACCAAACCCTTGCCAATCCTGCAGAGAAGCCTTATAGACACCTGCTGTTTCTTCAGGCAGAAGGAAAAAGTGTCGGTCCTGATCCGCGCTGGTAATGTGAAACAAATTAAGTCGAATTGCGCTATCAGTCACACCCGTTAGGCGAACCACCAGTTCATCGTCCGCGCTGACAAGTTCAGCCACGACACCCATGGTTCTGGCGAGTTCATCCTTGTGCAGCCGTTGGTTAATCGCCATGCCGTCTTTATAGTATTCATCAATGACGACATCATCCGGAAAGTAGAGTGCCGTGCTGATCATTACAATGCCGAATAACACGGCAGCAAAAGGCACACTGAACAAAACCCAGGGCCAATAGTTGTCGATGCGTAGATTTAGACTCATATCGCCTCCAGAGGCGCTGGGCCAAGGAACCTGGCTCGTTTGGTTGCCGATGAATCGGAATCTATGGCTTCGACTTTAAATTCAATTTCAGTATTTGTACTGTCTAGTAAATCAGGATTGGCAATGACAGAGAAAGGAATGTCGACCACTTTACCACCTGGTACCATTATCTCGTTTTGCGGAACCCACTTAACTGAATCAATACCCGTAACTGAAATCCGGTAGTTTCTCGCCTCAAGTTCTTTATTCATCAGCTTCACCGTATAGGTGTTTTGAATGAAGCCCCCTGGTACTTCCTGAAAGAGCTGACCACGGGATCTGAGCACATCAATATCCACAGGGATACGACTGAGGAGCGTAAAGGTAAACAAACCAACCATTATCAGTATGGCTGCCCCATAACCTAACAATCTCGGCCTTTTCCAGGTCCACTTCTTGCCTTCCAACTGGTGCTCAGTGGTATAGGCAATCAATCCCTTCTCATAGCCCATCTTGCCCATGATGTCGTTACAGGCATCAACACATGCCGCGCAGTTGATACATTCATATTGAAGCCCATCCCGTATATCGATACCCGTTGGGCAAACCTGAACGCACATGGTGCAGTCGATACAATCACCGAGACCGACGGAAGCGGGATCTACTCCACGTTTCCGGGGACCACGCTTTTCTCCCCTTGCCGGGTTATAGCTAACGAGCAGGGTATCCTTATCGAACATTGCAGATTGGAATCTGGCATAGGGGCACATATATTTACATACCTGCTCACGCATCCAACCAGCATTGACATAAGTTGCGATAGTAAAAAACGCAACCCAGAAGGTCCCAACTAGTGGGACTTGAAAGTTATAGGCGTCAACAAACAGATCTTTAATCCCATAGAAATAACCAATAAAGGTTATGCCCGTCGCCGCTGCAACCCCTATCCATAGGAAATGCTTGGTGAATCGTTTTCTTACCTTTTCCAGCGTCCAGGGGGCCTTATCTAGATTAATCCTTGCATGCCTGTCACCTTCTGCGACCTGCTCTGCCCACATAAATATGGCGGTCCAGACAGTCTGTGGACAGCTATAGCCACACCAGACTCTACCTAGCAGATTGGTAAAGAAGAATAGACTGAAAGCCGCAATCATTAGCGCCCAGGCCAACAGGGTAAAATCCTGAGGCCAGAAAGTCAGCCAGAACACATGGAATTGGCGATTTGGCAGATCAAACAAAATCGCCTGATGACCATTAACGTTTATCCAGGGTGTCGCAAAGTAACCGATAAGCAATGGCCAACCGGTAAATGCTCGAACAACCTGATAAAAGCCTTCTATCTTGCGGGTATAGATCTTCTCCCGCTTCTCATAGAGATTAAATACGCGCGAATCAAGATTATCGTTAGCTTCACTCATAAGATAGCCTAGCCATCTTTCGGCGTGATGACTGTCGCGTCTTGCGCTTCAACAGATTTACGCTCCGGCTTTGCAAGGCTTCGAACATATCCAGCAAGAATGTGAACCTTGTCTGAGCCTAGCTTATTCTTAAATGAGGGCATACTACCGTTGCGACCGTATCGGACAGTATGTTGAATTCGTGCCTTGGAATTCCCATAAAGCCAGATCTCATTCGTCAGATTGGGCGCCCCAAACATTGCCTGGCCCTTACCGTCTGGACCATGACAGGCGATACAGTAGGTCTGAAAATGCACCTTGCCTTTCGTCGCAAGATCTTGCCTTACATCTCGCCCGGCAAGCTGCATAACATACTCACTGACTTCTTTTACGCCTTCATCACCGAGTAATTCTCCCCAGGCTGGCATCGCGGCATTACGGCCCTGATTAATAGTCATTTCAATCGACGCATCGTCAGAACCCCAGATCCATTCAGAATCCGTTAGGTTAGGAAATCCGAGACTACCTTCACCTGTCGCGCCGTGGCAAACAGCGCAATTATTTGCAAATAACCGTCGACCCATTTTGTTCGCATCGACATTTTCAGCCAGTGACTGCAGTGATTCATCGCGGTATTGAGCAAATATCGGCCCATACTTTTCTTCAGCGATTATCTTATCTTTTTCGTACTCACCAACCGAGGTCCAACCACCGAGACCCTTCCAGTTTCCTAGACCGGGATAGTACAGGAGGTAGCACAAGGCAAACACGATAGTCATCATAAAACCCCAATACCACCAGGATGGTAGTGGGTTATCGTACTCTTCTATGCCGTCGTAATTATGCCCTGTGGTCTTGTCTGTCCCGCCCCCAACTGTTCTGTTGAGCTGCAGGATAAGGAAAAACCCAAGCAAAGAGACAAAGGTGCCAGCGATGACAAAAAAACTAACCATCGTACTCATTAGCGCACCTCCCTGGATGAATCATCATCTTCAAGGAAAGGCAATTCCGCATCTTCT
>CBDUKY010000366.1:0-3766 GCA_965367925.1 uncultured Pseudomonadales bacterium
GTGGTGGACAGCTTATCAATATCTTCATCAAGGCGCAGCAACTTAATGTCAGGGTGTCGACGAATAATACCGGTCGCTGAACAGGGCACATCAAGTAATATGCGATCAAAGGTTGGTGCGTCATAGTCGAGAAAATCTATCGCGACAACTGTGGCCTCAAGCCCTAGCCGGGTTAGATTTTCCTCTACCTGAAGGGTCCGCTCTGGACTGATATCAATGGCGGTCAAGACAATGTCCGGTGCAACTTCTAACATCGCGCAGGCTTTTCCGCCCGGTGCTGAACAGGCATCTAAAACCCTTTGTCCGGCCTGTAGATTCATGATACCCGCGGTTAGTTGCGATGCTTCATCTTGTACGCTGACTAACCCTTCAGAAAAACCGGGCAGGTTAGATACCGCAGTTGGTGATGTCAGATAAATCGCAGTCGGGGCAAAGTCACCGGGTTCTGCGCTAATATCGTTTCTCGTTAGCTGTTCCAGATAGGCTGCTCGCGTTGTTCTGCTCAGATTCACCCGCAGTGTCATGGGCGGCTGCTCATTGTTTGCAGCGAAAATAGCATTGGCTTGATTCGGGTAAGCCGAAAGAATTCTATTGGCAAGCCATGTAGGGTGATTCGTGCTCGCTTCAAGATCTGTATCTATATTGGACTGGAGACTGTCGCGACGCCGTTGATAGTTCCGCAATACACCGTTGACCAGTTGTTTGGCCCAGGCTTTTTTTAGTGCTTTAGTTGTATTGACTGTCGCATTGACACTGGCATGGTCTGGACGATTTAGCGCGGCAATGGAGTAGATACCGGCGAGCAATAGCAGATGTATATCAGCATGTTTCCTGGCCAGTGGCTTGTTGACTAGCGATGCGACGACAAGGTTGAGTTCATAGTAACGCCGCAGTACGCCGTAACAAATTTGTTTAGCCAGCGGAGAGTCTTTGTCTGTAAAGCTAGCGTCGAGGCTTCTGCCCTTTTCGATGACGTCGTACAAAACCCGGACTGCTGATTTATATTCGTCCATCTATGGTTTGCCTTGTCTCACGAGAAGATTGCGCCGGGGAATAGGATGTCTGTTCTGGCGTTTAGGATATCGCTCCCGGTCAAGATGGCACCCTTGCCAATGGGTAGCTGCAAGCGCTGTAATAAAACAGCGCCATCTTTAGCAGCAACCAGCACCCCGCGTTTTGAGACTTCGAGAATCTCACCAGGTGCCTGATTATCTGCTTCCACAAATTGCGCCTGATAGAACTTTACTCGCAAGTCATTGAGATGGCTAAAACAAACCGGGTCCGGGTTGAAAGCATGGATTTTTCGTACAATCGACAGGGCATCTGTGTGCCAGTCTATTTGGGCTTCTTGCTTCAAAATCTTTTTCGCGTAGGTACCCTCTTCAGGTTGTGGTAGCGGCTGCAATTTGCCCTGCTCAATGTCATTCAGGGTTTGCACGAGACCATCGACGCCTAGTTCGCTTAGCTTTTCCATCAGGGTTAAGCTGGTGTCTGTTGGGGAGATCGGACAGGTGACTTGTCGTAATACATCCCCGGTATCGAGACCCGCATCCATTTGCATAATACAAACACCAGTTTCAGCGTCACCTGCCTCAATTGCTCGTTGGATTGGTGCAGCACCTCGCCAGCGGGGCAAGATCGAGGCATGTACATTGATGCAGCCATGGGTTGGTAGAGCGAGCAGGTCAGGTCTTAGAATCTGTCCATAGGCAACCACAATCAGCAGGTCAGGAGCGAAAGCGGTGATATCGGCGGTGGTTAATTTGGCTGGTTGCAAGACAGGTAAATGAAGTTGTTCGGCGACCCGCTTCACCTCGCTCGGAACGGGTTTTTTGCCCCGCTTCCCAGGCTTGTCCGGTTGGGTGATAACAGCACAAAAGCTGACACCCCGTTCAGCCAACTGTTTAAGGTGTTGCGCGGCGAATGCAGGGGTACCTGCGAATAGAATATTCAAGGGTTAACCGCGGAGCTTTTGTTGTTTTAGCAGCCGTTTGCGTATCAACTGTCGCTTGGTGGTAGAAAGGTAGTCCACGAACAGCTTGCCTTCGAGATGATCCATCTCGTGCTGAATGCAGACAGCGAGCAGGTCCTCTGCTTCAAGGCGGAATTCCTCGCCATTTCGGTCTAATGCAGTGACCTCAATGGCTTGAAAGCGTGTCACTGGCTCATAGAAGCCAGGAATGGAGAGACAACCCTCATCGGTCTGAATTTCACCGTCACTACTAATGATTTCAGGGTTGATCATGACAAAGGGCTCAGAATTATCTTCTGATACATCGACAACGAGCAGACGCTGGTGGACATTTACCTGGCTCGCAGCAAGACCGATACCTGGCGCGGCATACATGGTTTCTAGCATATCGTCAGCGAGTCTGGCGATCTTGCCGGTGACCTGGGTCACGGGTTTTGCCCTGGTGCGGAGACGGGGATCAGGGAATTCTAAAATTTCTAATAGCGCCATAAGGTTTTGTCTAATACCTCTAGTAATAGTGCAACTTGTGCTGCTAAGATGATGATCGTGTTGAATATATTGGCGACGGATGACTTTTTCAATCTCGCCAATGATACTCTTTTTAACGCAGGGATTCGCCCCATGAAGACAATTCTTCTTGCCCTGGTACTTAGTTTAGTACTAGCGAGTCAAGCCATTGCAGCGGACAGCATATTGCGTCCGGGGCACCCCGAGCGCTATACCGTGAAAGAAGGTGATACGCTCTGGGATATTGCGTCTATGTTCTTAACGGATGCATGGCTCTGGCCAGAGATCTGGCAGGTCAATCCTGCTATTGAAAACCCTCATTTAATTTTCCCCGGTGATTTGATTAGCCTGACCTATGTCGATGGTGAACCTCAGCTAAGTGTTGCCAGGGGACAAGCAGGACGCACCATAAAGCTCTCACCGGGTCAGCCAGTTGCCTCTGGCGATCGTAATGTCAAAGTCAGGCCGCGGATCAGAACTAGCGGCTTATCTAGTTCTATTCCGGCGATTCCCCTTGATGCTATTTCCAGCTTACTAACGACTGGTCGGATTGTTGAGCAGGATACCCTGGAGAATGCTCCCTATATATTAGCTGGTACCTCGGACCGATTGATCTTTGGCCCAGGAGACGAATTCTATGCCCGCGGCGAATGGCCCGCCGATACGCAGGTCTTTGGTATTTTCCGACGCGGAGAAGTCTATCTAGACCCTGAGACACGTGAGGTGTTGGGCTTTGAAGCACGAGAAGTTGGGACAGCCGTTGTTGAAGCGCGTGATGAGGATCTCTATACCCTGACCCTGACTGCAGTGAAGGAAGATGTAAGAATTAGCGATAGGTTACTGCCAACAGAAGAACGTCGCGTTGAATCAACCTTCTACCCTGCTGCACCTTCAGGCAAGATCGATGGTGTGATCATGACGGTTTTGGGCGGTGTTACCCAGGTTGGTCGGAATGATGTCGTTGCGATTAATCGCGGCGATATTAACGGGCTTAAAGTTGGCAATATTCTCGCCATCTACAAGAGCGGTAATGTTGTCCGGGATAGAATCAGTAAAGATCGGGTGCAGCTACCACCTGAACGGGCTGGTTTGTTAATGATCTTTCGTAGTTTTGAAAAGATGGCCTATGGGCTGGTGCTGGAAACAGAAGAGCCATTACGTGTAGGCGATGCCGTACAAAACCCCTAGAGATTAGCCATAGATAGGTTACTTACGGGTTTACTAGACTAGGCTTGTTGATGTTGATTGAGAGTCGTTCATCGTGCCTGGCAGTTACAACCAAGAGTT
>CBDUKY010000367.1:0-3751 GCA_965367925.1 uncultured Pseudomonadales bacterium
TATCCGTCATGCCGCCGCCAGGAAGTTGCGGTGCAGCAGGAGAAAATCGCGTCGACAGCCGAACCTCAGACCAACTATCCATTGGCTGTGGTGGCTTAAACCGCAATGTACCAACTGGTGGCTTTGCGTAAGGCACGCCACTAAACAACAACACATCATCCTTTATGCGTCCTTGAATCGGCCCCCTGGTTGTCTCGGCGATTGTACTCATGCTCTACCTCTCGTTAGATCCGCTCAATGATTGTTGCTGTACCCATACCACCACCAGTACACATGGCAATCAGCGCGGTTGTTTTATCTTGTCGCTCCAATTCATCCAGCACTGTCTGGATAAGCATTGGTCCCGTTGCCCCAATTGGGTGACCTAATGCGATGGCACCACCACAGACATTAATAATATCGTCAGGGATACCAAGATCTTTTTGGAATTTTAGAACCACAGCAGCAAACGCCTCATTGATTTCAAACAAATCAATGTCGCCGACTTCCATCCCTGCTTTCTTAAGACATATTTCAGCGGCTGGTCCAGGTGCTGTCAGCATAATGACAGGCTCGGTACCAGCAGTTGCCGTCATACGAATTCTTGCTCTGGGTTTTAGACCATGGGATTTTGCATATTCGGGTGAGGCAACAAGAATCGCACTCGCACCGTCGACAACCCCTGAAGAGTTACCCGCATGGTGAACATGATTAATTTCATTCACATCAGGGTAGACGTCCTTACAAATATCATCGAGGGTCTTCACCTGGCCTTCAAACAGCGTCTTACCCATCTTCTCGAATGAGGGATTGAGTCCCTGCATGGAGTCAAGGGTGGTACCAGGACGTGGATGCTCGTCTCTATCTAACGCCAACTTGCCGTCTTCATGGTAAATGGGCACAAGTGAACCATTGAAGCGCCCATCTTCAATTGAGACAGCCGCACGGTCCTGACTCATCACTGCATAGCGGTCAACATCTTCACGACTAAAACCTTCCAGTGTCGCTATCAAATCAGCAGAAATGCCTTGTGGTACTAGCGGGTACTTTTCAAATAGATGTGGGTTATTCGCCGTAAACCCATCGGTATGCGTAGGTGCATAACGAGACATGGATTCAACACCACCACCGACGACGAGATCTTGCTGACCAGACATAACGCTCATGGCAGCAAAGCTAACGGCTTGTTGTCCTGAACCACAGAAACGATGCAAGGTGACACCAGGGGCAGTAATCGGCCAACCAGCATCAAGCACTGACATTCTTGCGATGTCGTGCGCATGATCACCACTACCAGATCCACAACCTGCAATCACATCTTCAACATCGGCTGGATCAAAATCTGCTTTTTTTTGTAACCCGTTTAAGACCTGTGCCATCACTCGCTGGGGATGAATCTCACTTAAACTACCCACACCAGGCTTACCTCTACCTCGAGGCGACCTGACACCATCAATAATCCACGCTTCACCCATAACCTATTCCCTCATGTAAATGTATTTAGATATTAGAATGTAAAAAAGTCTCTCGATTGTACTTGGGTTAAAGCCGCCTTCACAAATAACCATTGGCCTTTCCATGGCTGACTGACATCTATCGCTTTCGGGCATTTAATTCTATTTTGGAATCAATCATATCTATTATTGCATCTTATATTCGTCAGATAGGAATCAATATAATGCACTCCTACTAAGTAAGACCCTGGAGAGAATAGATGAAAACATTACTGAAATTTGAAGCAGACTGGTGTGGTCCTTGCCAGCAAATTAAACCGGTTGTCACAGATGTACTTGAGCAACATCCGGAAATTGACCTGAAGATTGTCGATATAGACCAGCAAGCAAACCACGGTCTGGTCCAGAAGTACGGCGTTCGCGCTATTCCAACGCTTGTGCTGCTTGATGAAGCAGGTGATCAGTTAAGCACCTTTCGCGGCGCAATGAGTCGGAGTCAGCTCGAGCACTTTATTTCAGAGGCCACTGTCGCTGGCTAGGAAACCTTGCTCACGCAACACTACTTTGGCTTGCGTTGCCTCTGGTACCATAAGCCCTGACAATTTGTTGGGGCTTATATTATCGACCAGATATTCCTTGATTGGTTAAGAGATCATCAAGAGTACGCCCTGATCATTGTACCCACCATTGCGTTCCTTGAGGCCTGCCCTGGTGTCGGTATTTTCGTCTCCGGCATTATATTGCTCACTGTCTGCACCATCATGTACACGGAACAAATTGCGACCTTGTCGCAAATGCTACCCCTGGCATTTCTTGGTGCAACGCTGGCTGATCATGCGGGTTACTTTCTAGGCCGATGGCTAGGTCCAAAATTTCACCATACAGCCTTCGCCCAGAAGCGAAAGAATGTGCTGATCCGGGCTGAAGGCATGCTAGTGCGATTTGGAGAGTACGCCATTATCCTTGGCCGTCTGATGACACCAATTCGCAGTATCGTGCCACTGCTCACAGGGATAAGCGGTATGTCTCGTGTCAGATATACCAGCTATGACCTGCTCGCTTGTTCGATCTGGACAACAGGTCTTGGACTACTGGTAGTCGGTATCGACAACCTGTTCCAGTAACGCTGCTGTATCAAGCCGCACCAGCTATCGAAGCGGTAACGGCTTACCATCCAGATTTGCCGGGATTGGCAGACCAATATGATCGGCAATGGTTGGTGCAATATCGACACTGTGCGCCTCACCTTTGATCTTACCTGGAGTTACTTGCCAACCGTAAAATACAACGGGTACATCCCGATCATAGTCGTAGACTGAACCATGGGTTGTGCCAGCATCAGGTTTTAAGATGCAGTCCTTTGCTAATTGCAGCACCACATCACCACTCTTATCGACGGTCATAGAGTTTCGCATTAACCTTGCTATCTCTGACTTGTCGTTTTGTAATTCTGCTCTGGTCCAGGCTTGCTCAACAATATCCAATCCGCGCAGATAGTTAGTTAACCATTCAGCGACCTCGTTGACATCGAGATCATTCTCTTCGGCAAATGTTGGATTGATCGTAAAGGCACCACCGCTAAACTTAACAAGGTTGTCAGGACGGTCGAACGGCAGCGTGAATTCCTTGTAGATATTCCAGTAGAGCTTGGCAATAAATCCATTGACGCTAATTCGACCCTGCTCTGGACACTGATTACGATTTTCGTTGGTCATATATTCCGGTAATTCTGCTACCCCATGATCAGCGGTCAACACAAATAGCACCTTGCCATCTGTTTGCTGCTCCACCTTATCCATAAAGTCGCCTAACCAGAGATCCATTTTCTTTAAGGCATCCTCTGCCTCCGCGCTTTTAGGACCGAACTGATGACCAACAACATCTGTCGCGGATAAAGACACCGCAAGCAAATCTGTCGTCCCCCGTTGCCCAAGTTCTTCTTCAGCGACAATGCGTTCCGCCAGTCTCAGGGTCTGCCTATCGACATAGGGCGTGCCATAAACCTGCATATAGATATCTTCCACATCACCTTTTTTAACCGCGTGGCCGCTTACGCGCAAATTATCCTCAGCCTCACCCTCATAATCATCAGCACGGTACTGTCCAGTTGGGTGATCCCAGGTAACAGGAAGATCCTTCAGATGCCCGTCTACCAGCGGGTCCTCTCCGTTAAACGCCTCGACGTAAGCAGGTAAGGATTTTGCGTAATAGCCACTGGTTGTGAACTTACCAAGCGCCTTGTGGTACCAGAAGGCGCCATCCGGATGGTGACCACCAATAGTAATCGCCGCCCTGTCCTTTCCGGACACACTAAAAAC
>CBDUKY010000368.1:0-3742 GCA_965367925.1 uncultured Pseudomonadales bacterium
GGATGTGTTTCCCCTAACAGAAGTGTTTAGCATGATCTTGTCTGGTGATGGTACCTGCGCTGAGGTCGTCTGGCAGTTCCTGGGGATCAGTATTCCAGGCTGGACCCTGATTGGCTTTATTGGACTGATCGGTATTGGACTTTTTCAATGCATCAAGCCAAAAGTCGCCTAGTTTCCACTCGCCTTATCTAACATTTCTTTTCGATCGTCCACTGTGCTTTGCAGATTGTTCACCGTGTCGATCATCTGATTAATCTGATCTGACGGGACCGTTGTTAATCCGGCAGGTATATGTAGCTGTGATGCCGCTGGTTGGTCCTGGATATCAGGTTCGTCCAGGGTCGCAATCGCGGGAACAATATTAATCTTTCCATCTAGCTCAATGACCTCACCATTTTCCGCATCGACAGCTTGATTAGAAAATTGCCATACCCCATTTTCGTCTTGCCACTTATAGACTTTCGTTGGGCCTGTAGGGATGGCTGGTGAATTTGGGGTGTTAATCTCTGGCACGCTGGGGGCAAAATCAGTCACGGACAAAATCTGTTCACCATTTGGTCCCTTTAGAAAAAACAGTCCTGCAAATGCGAGCACCAGCAAGAAGATCATAAACTTTATCATCGTTAAACCTCGCATTTCCCATTGAGGTGAGTCTACACAAGTCACGAGTGTCGGCAAATCCATCTCTGTGGGCAGCCATAACAAGTGATACAATGGCGCCGCACTTGCCGATACAAATAACACCTACCACATGCTTTCATTCAATCAGGTAGCCCTGCGCCGGGGTACCCAGCTCCTATTTAGTGATGTCTCATTCACTATCCATAGCCAACGTAAAGTGGGGCTTATTGGTGCCAATGGTGCGGGCAAAACCAGCCTGTTTAAAATGATTGTTGGTGAGCTTGAATCTGATGAAGGTGAAATAGACTACCCAGCCAACTTACGCATCGCACACCTGAAACAGGAAGTTGCTGCGACATCGGAGCCTGCACTGGAGTACGTGCTTGGTGGTGATAGCGAATTTGTCCGTATCCAGGACGCCATAGAAAAAGCCGAGGCCTCTGGTGAATACGACAATATCGCTTCTCTCCATGAACAACTCGATAGCATCGATGGTTACACCGCCAGAGCCAGGGCTGAACAACTCCTGGCAGGGCTTGGCTTTCAGCAAGACGAAATTCAAAAGCCACTTTCTGCATTTTCAGGAGGCTGGCGTATTCGATTGAATCTTGCTCGCACCCTGATGACACCATCAGATTTTCTGTTGTTGGACGAGCCAACCAACCACCTGGATCTAGATACCATTATCTGGCTTGTGGATTGGATTAAGCATTATCAGGGCGCCATGCTATTGATCTCCCATGACCGGGAGTTCCTGGATGAGACAGTCGATTCAATTGCCTATCTACATCACCAGCAGGTGGAAATGTTTAGCGGCAACTACAGTCAGTTCGAAGTTGTTAAGGCAGCTAGACTAGCGGAACAACAAAGCAGCTATGTTAAACAGCAACGCGAAGTACAACATATGCAGGATTTTGTACGCCGATTTCGTGCCAAGGCGACCAAAGCCAAGCAGGCTCAGAGCAGAATTAAAGCGCTTGCGAAAATGGAATTGATTGCCCCTGCCCATATTGATTCGCCATTTGAATTCAAGATTCCACCAGCTGAAAAAACCTCTGACCCACTGCTCAGCCTTGATCAAGCAGTGCTCGGCTATGAAACACCTGTGGTTAGCAATGTTCGGCTAAACCTCCATCCTGGCGACCGCATAGGCCTGTTAGGACACAATGGCGCAGGGAAATCGACATTAATCAAAACCCTGAGTGGAGAACTGCCTTTGCTCGCTGGTCAGCGGCATGAAGGTGCAAACCTTTTCGTCGGTTACTTTTCTCAGCACCAGGTTGATGAACTGTCGATGACAAGCTCAGCGTTTGACCATATCAGACAGCTAGATCCAAACATACGAGAACAAGCGGCGAGAACTTTTCTTGGTGGATTCGACTTTCGAAATGACAAGGTGTTTGAGCCAGTAAAATTATTTTCAGGTGGTGAGAAAGCCCGTCTTGCGCTAGCACTAGTCGCCTATCAGAAACCAAACCTTCTTCTCATGGATGAACCAACTAACCACCTTGATATGGATATGCGTCAGGCACTAACTATTGCGTTGCAAGAATTTGAAGGTGCAATTTTATTGATTTCCCATGACCGCCATCTGCTGGCAAATACTGTTGATCAATTCTTATTGGTCCACGATGGTCGGGTGGATATTTATGACGGCGACTTGAACGACTATCGCAACTTCCTGCTAGGTCGGGATAGCCAACAAAAACGCTCGCCAGCGAAGGCAATTCAAGCGCCTAGATCTCAAGCGGCGCCAGCCGCACCAAAGGGCAAAACCAATCACAAGGAAACCCGGCAACTCAAGACCCGGCTAAAAACGATTGAAACCCGGCTCGAACGACTGCAAGAAAAATTGCAGGAAGTCGAAACTGCACTGTCAGATACGAGTCTCTATAGCGATGATGGCAACAATCAAGCTGACAACCTTCAAGACCTGTTACGCAGCCAGGTCAGCCTCACAGAAGAGATCGCAATTGCTGAAGAGACCTGGCTGGAAATTACAGAACAGCTAGAAAGTTAATCCTATCCAGCCGCCTTGTTAGGGTCGTTTTCTCCTTCTACAACAGAACGACCAAGTGCCGGCACAGTTGGAATATCCGCATCAGCTAGTTGGGGGGTGAATTGTTTTCTTGCCATCGCTGCCTCTATATAGGGCGCAAGCTCAGCTTGTTTTGCCTGTTCCTTTTCTGCAGTTCTTTCTTTGAATTCAGGCATCACCTCCGCTGCAAATAATTCCAGGGACTCACAGATATGCTCATGCTTGTTCATACCTGCCTGCTGAATAAAGGTCACTTGATCAACACCAACCTGTTCAAATTTTCTCAAGTGTTCACGAACATCCGCTGGCGTACCAATCCCGCCTCGCTCAGCAGCAAGGGCTTGTGACATATCAAGTGGGTTTTCCTTTAACCGTTTTTCCCTTGCGGCACGAAATTCCGCAAACAGATTCGACCGTCCTGGCTTGTGAATTCCAAAGCCATAGAGAGACCCAAGGGCATAGCCAAAAAATTCAAAGCCCTCTAGTGCCCGATCAATTGCCACCTTTCGATCCTGATGGACACCGAAACTGGTTACCATACAGATGTTGGCATTTACGCTGTGTCCAATGGGTACGCATTCATCACTTTTGATGATGTTGTAATACTCATCAACCCAGTGCTTGGCCTCCAACGGGTCAACAAAGGCGAAAGTCAGCGCCCCAATGCCTAGCCTTGCTGCCATCTTGATAGTCTCGCGATTCGAGCAGGCAACCCAGATGGGTGGATGGGGTTTTTGTACTGGCTTGGGTACGATATTTCGACAAGGCATTTGAAAGTACTTGCCTTCAAAGCCTGGATAAGGATCCATTGCCAGCATATTGGCTATCTGTTCTGTCGCCTCAAGATATTGTTCGCGTTTTGTTTCAACGGGGATATTAAAACCACCTAACTCTAGCGCCGCTGACGATTCTCCGGTGCCAAAATCGACGCGGCCATTGGAAACAAGATCAAGGGTCGCTATACACTCGGCTGTACGAGCAGGATGGTTGTAGTTGGTAATCACCTGCCGAATGCCATGGCCCAGGCGAATATTTTTCGTCCGTTGTGAAGCTGCTGCAAGAAAGATATCTGGTGCAGAAGAA
>CBDUKY010000369.1:0-3737 GCA_965367925.1 uncultured Pseudomonadales bacterium
CTCGGCAGTAGGCGTTAATTTTAGGTTTTCTTTTTTCTCTGTAATTAGTAGAGCTATAACTGGTAGCCAAGCTCGTCAGCTATCGATCTCGAGTACAGTTTGATAGTGGCTAGATCCTCCTTAGTGAGGTTGTCTTTCCAGACCTTGTCTTCATTTATTCCCTGGATCTGTTGAAAGCGTAGCTTGTTGCCTGCGATTGTATGCCGCTTATCAAATTCACCCTTAAAATCTATCTCATCCCGCTTTATACCCAGGAACTGGTGTATTCGCTCCAACTCTACCTCTGGCTCTGAGCAGAGGGTCTCGTATGAAACATGTATCCAGCTGTCGGGATCAGCTCTTTTAAGCAATTTTAAGATTCGTCCATTCAGTTTTGCCCAATCCTTCGTCTCCGTTTCAACTGTACCTTTGCCGCTCTTTACTGCGGACCAGGCCACTCCACGTGGATCTCGAGTTAGGTAAATAACGCGCGACGTTAGTTTTGAATAGGTCAATTGATCTAGCATCTGCTGCGGATCCTTTGATGAATCTACCACAGCCTCTACACCTTTCAGCGCAGCATATTCCTGCGCAATAAAATCTCGTCGGTATGCCCAGATTCGGTATTGTCGAGTGAGAAATTTAGTAAAAATAGTCTCTTTGCCAGAGGTTAACTCTCGAACAATGCGGTGAAAGATGTACCGTAGACGGGCACCTGGGGCCTTCCAGCCGAATTCCTCGTCTAGGCCTGTATTGGATAAGCGCCAGCTAAAAGGCCTGTTCACAAACTCTGGTGCGAAACGCTGGACTATTTCTGCAATGATAGGGCCCCAGACTGGGCATCTTTGGGGCCTTTCCTGACAGCTACAGGTACCAACCCAGCGGGTCGATCCGTCCCGAATTAGCTGTAACGGCAATAAGTCGAGTTCCCCCATTGCAGCGACATTGTTAGAACGATTGAGCATTAGCTCAAGAAGTGTTGATCCAGAGTGTCCACGACATACAATGTATATTACCATTGGGTTCCGTGACACTGTGAACTGCTCCTTTAGTGAGCTAAATTGGATATTGACCCGATAAACCGTTTAAGGCAACAGATCCCCGAAGACGTGTAACTATAACGGCAAGGAAAGGAACATGAAACCATTCAAGATTCTACTGTTGGGCTCGCTCTGTACGCTTATTCTGGCGAAGAGTTTTGCTGCAGCCCCTGCAGCCCCTACTAACCTTCGCTTTAGTGATGCACCCAGGGAAGGAATATACCTGGGGGTTCCTGACCCTGCAGGACAAGTTCCTTCTGCAATTATGCCAGCAATTCCAAGTGCAAATGAACAGATACCCGCTTTTCCTTATGATCCAGTTAATATGAGCAAGCCAGAATGGAATGATGGTCCACAACAATATTACGTGGACAGTGGAGTGGCCTGTGACGATTCAAATAATGGTGGTAGAGGGGCACCTCTGGCCCCCCGTTGTACTTTGCCAGGAATAGTTTCCAAGACCTGGACTTTGTCCGCCGGTGACCAGATATTTGTTGTTGGAAACGGCGCTACCTACAACGAAGGACTTGATATCAGAAACCTTTTTATGACGGGGACCGCTGGTGCGCCGATCTGGATTATAGGTATATCCGACCCCAGTACTCCTCGCTGGACAAACCAACCAAAATTTGGGTTTAAGTTAATCTCTGCTGGAGATACTTCCCAGGTTATGCATGTCATTATGGATAACATCCACTTTTACAATCCTAATGACGAATTCATATTCGTGCATAGATCAGAGCCTGGCAACAAGTTTGAATATTTTACATTCAGACACTCAACTTGTAGTGCTACAGAGGATGAAAATGCCGAAGGTGTAATCAATGACCAGAATAGAAGCTGCTTTTTCTTTAAAGGGACAGAGACAAACCCCGTCAGGTTTATCGTTCTTTATGATAATGACATTTTTGGTATGGGTAGGTGGAAAGATGATCATGACACGAATCATGATATTCACGGTTTACAAATAGAAAGATCAACCTATTACTTTTGGTATCTTGCCAATCGTGCATTCCATACACAAGCTGACGGCTTTCAGTGCTCTAACTCAAATCAGTTCGACAAGAATATGGCTGAACGACCTCATTACATATATGTAGCAGGGAATGAGTTTTTTGAAAATTATGAAAATGCTTTTGACTCTAAAGGTTGTTATCACGTTGTCTTTTCGGAGAACTACGTCCATGATTTTTACAATGCAATAAAGCAGGCTAACGAGACCGCAGTTATTGCAGCCAATGATGCTGAGAGTCTAGTAGGTTCAAATTATGAGTGGTTTATCAACAACCGTTTTGAGAGGGTTGGGAGCCCCTTTGCATATAAGGGCACCCAGGAAGATGCGTCCGTTTATCTGTTAGGTAACTTTGGTGTTGATATTTTGACGAATGTCCTCCCAATTGACTCCCGTTGTACAAAGCTTGGACCTGACGACACTGTGACTTGTGGAGATGGAATGATTTTCGCGCAGAATACCTTTGACTGTGAAAATCAATCGGCTGTTGTAAAAGCAACAAGAAATGGCGAATCTGATGTAATTGATGATGCAGAGGAAGATCAGATAATTGAGTTTATTGGCAACGCGTTTTACAACTGTAACGATGCTCAAACTGAAAACTCCCCACATGGTTTTAAATCTGTGAACTCCAATTGGATACTGACTTATAACTACAATATCGATTATCGAAGTGCTTCAGCAGATGTAAATCTATCTCGATTTAATGATACGGAAATTGGAAACTTAACAAATGTTGACCCCTTGTTTGTAAATCCAGACGGTACCTTAAATGGGGATTATTCATTGGCGCCTGGTTCGCCAGGTAGAAGGCTCGTAGTGAATGAGCCAGCAGCGTACTCTTTATTTCGTTCGCTCTATGGACTTGATATTCGGAAAGATCTAAATGGCAAAGTATGGAAGAGCGGAAGTATACTTACACCAGGTGCTTTCCAGTAATTCAGTAAGACCCATCATCGGCGTAGCCAGAGAGGTGTGACTTTTCTCTCGGGGACAATAGGTGAAGTATTAGCTTGAAGGTTAGCTTCACCAGTTTGAAATTGTCCCTCCCGGCTATCCATGCATCGTAGATACATTCCAATACAGCAGTACATAAACGTAGCGACTTGATGCGGGTATAGAGTTCCCTGGCCCACATAGGCTGTTAGCTGGCCAATGGTAAAGCTGAGTAGAAACCCTGATGCAGCGACTTCGAGCGGTGCAGAATTTTTGTTCGCGAAGACTTTAACTGCAGACTTCAGAATCAAAAGGTAAAAGAGCAAGACCACAAAAAGTGCGAAAACTCCTGATTCTAGAATCAAATCTAAGAATGCATTGTGTGAGTGGCTAACGAGGAGACCTTCACCACCACCTACTTCCTGTGTTTTTGCATATAACTCTTCTGAGACAAAGGCACGCTTGCCATAACCGACGAGCGGTGAATCAGCTATGCTGTCCAGCACGATAGCCCAAATTACGTCTCGACCCGAAGTGATCTGGTAGATATCTCGACCGGAGTCATCGACAGTGTCTAGCGCATTTTCTCTTTGTGAGTAGTCGGACCTTGTATCTTCTGTAAAGCCTTGGACCATCCTGTCCAAAACGCCTGGGATGGAAATCAGTGCGATGACAAGTATGGGAGGGCCAAGGAACATTAACCTCCTCCAGCGCAATACGGCTAAGACGCTGGCGCATACTACCCACGCACCATAGCCGGCTCTGCTTCC
>CBDUKY010000370.1:0-3735 GCA_965367925.1 uncultured Pseudomonadales bacterium
AGAGATTGGTCAAACCGGTATCGGTGTTGTGAACTGTGCCAATGCTTGTGCAACAGGCGCGACAGCATTCCGTGAAGCCTGGATGTCCATCAAGGCAGGTATTAATGATGTTGTCCTGGCTGTCGGTGTTGAGCAGATGGGTAAAGGTTTGCTTGGTGGTGGCGGTGGTGGCACTGGTATCCCTAAAGAAGGTCTACTAGGTTCCGGCACCATGCCAGCAGTATTCGCCGAGGCGGGTATGGAACATGCACGTAAATACGGTACAACCTTCGAGCAGTTCGCCAAGGTATCGGTGAAAAACCATCATCATTCCACCTTAAATCCAAAAGCCATGTACCAGATCGAGACACCTCTTGATGTGGTCATGAATGCAGAAATGATTTCCTATCCAAACACCAAGCTGATGTGTTCGGTGAATGTGGATGGCTCTGCCGCCGCGGTGCTGGTTTCTGAAAAGAAAGCGCGAGAACTCGGTATGAGTCGTGCGATCAAAGTTCGCGCCTCAGTTTTAACGTCAGATCCGTATTCTGATCGTGACCTGGTGATGCCAGATGTCAATGCGGTAACCAGAATCGCCGCCAAACAAGCCTACGAAATGGCTGGTTGTGGCGCAGAGGATATTGATCTCGTTGAACTCCATGACTGCTTTGCAACGGCTGAGATCTTGCACTATGAAAACCTTGGCTTATGTAAAGACGGTGAAGCTGGCCGCATGATAGATGAAGGGCATGTCTCACTTGGTGGCAAGATTCCAGTCAATGTTTCTGGCGGCTTGTTATCGAAAGGTCATCCACTGGGCGCGACAGGTATCGCCAATATCTATGAAGTCAGCACCCATTTGCGTGGTGAAGCAGGTGCAAGGCAAGTAGAAGGTGCAAGACTGGGCATGACCCACGTGATTGGTCTTGGTAGTGCCTGCGCGATCCACATATTGGAGAAGGCAGCCTAAACAACTGCCTTTTTCTGGAAGCTTCATGCGTATTGGCGTTGTCAGTGACACCCATAATAATCTCAAGAATGTTCGTCAGATTGTGCAGTTGTTCAATCTGGCGAATGTTGAGCGGGTAATCCACACTGGCGACATCACCCAGGCGAAAACGGTAGAAGCATTTTCTGAACTTCGTTCACCTTTGTTTGGCGTGTTTGGTAACAATGACCAGGGTGAATTAGCTGGGCTTCAAGATGCTGTACAAAAGTATGGCTTTCACTTTATTCAACCACCCCTGACCCTTAGCTGGGCAGGGCGAGACATCGTGGTTGTGCATGACCCATTAGAACTCTCGCTGGTGAATCCCGAAGACTATGATGTGGTCTTGCACGGTCATACCCACAGGCAAACCATCGTCTTTGATGAAGCGCGGCTTACGTTTAACCCAGGTGAGTCAGCCGGCATGATGCCAGGCAAGAACGCCATCGGTGTGCTGGACCTCATTAATATGGAAACGGAGATCATTAACTTTTGATACAAAAGCTTGCGCGTAACACAGGGCTTGCTGTGGTCTTCGGCTGGTTTATGTTTGGTGGTATTGGTCACTTCACCAGTACCTCGTTCTTTGTCTCTATTATGCCGACCTGGGTGCCTTTTGCTCTCCATGCGCCAATTGTCTATATAAGTGGCGTGATCGAAATCGCCCTTGCAGCATTGTTGCTCTGGCCAAAGTACCGACCACAGGCGGGGCTTGGGCTTATTCTGGTGACCATTGGCGTGACCCCGGCAAATATTCACATGTGGTTGCATCCAGAAAGCTTCCCGGATGTGCCACCTGCTTTGCTTTCCATTCGACTTATTGTGCAGGTTTTACTGTTGCTACTTATCTGGTGGGCAACCAGACCCGTTGGAGATAAGCAGGCTTAAAAACAGAACCAGAATCGTGCCAATTCTTGGCAAAATTCGCCGCCACCATAAGGCGTCATAAGTTTTTCCCATAGCACTGTTTTATTGTCACCGTAACGGTATATTAGCTCTCCATGAGAGGGCGGTAACGCTCTTATTTGACCCATAACAAAAAGCTTTGAGGACAAATCCTATGATGGACCTAGACATACCAGAACGCCTGGTGCCGGTTCGTGACAAGATCGATCAATTCGTACGTAGTAAAATCGATCCACTGACTGATGAATACTATGACAACATTAGTATTGGCGATCGTTGGGTTTTGAATGACCGTCAACTAGAAATCATGGACGGTTTGAAGCAGCAAGCTCGCGAAGCTGGTCTGTGGAACTTCTTCCTTCCAGAAAGTCAGGGTGGCGCAGGCGTTTCTAACCTGGAATACGCGCATCTGGCTGAAGTAATGGCACGCAACCCAATTGCCTCTGAAGTTTTTAACTGTGCTGCCCCTGATACCGGCAACATGGAAGTACTAGAACGTTACGGTACAGAAGAACAAAAGAAACAATGGTTAGAGCCATTGCTAGAAGGCAAGATCCGTTCAGCATTCGCGATGACTGAGCCTGGTGTTGCTTCATCTGACGCAACTAATATTGCGACTACAGCTGTACTTGACGGTGATGAGTGGGTAATTAACGGTGAGAAGCACTACATCTCTGGTGCTGGTGATTCACGTTGTAAGATCATGATCACCATGGTTGTTACAAACCCTGATGCACCTAAGCATTTACGTCAGTCTCAAATTCTTGTCCCAATGGATGCAGAAGGCGTTGAAGTTGTTCGTCCTATGTATGTATTTGGTAAAGATGATGCACCCCATGGTCACATGCACATTAAATTCAATGAAGTACGTGTACCAAAAGAAAATATTCTGCTTGGTGAAGGCCGTGGTTTCGAAATCTCCCAGGGTCGTCTTGGACCAGGACGAATTCACCACTGTATGCGTTCAATTGGTGTTGCAGAACGTGCGCTCGAGCTGCTGTGCAAACGTGCATTGTCTCGAACAGCATTCGGCAAGCCACTAGCAGAACTTGGTGGTAACTACGATGTGATTGCTGATAGCCGTATTGAACTTGATATGTGTCGTCTATCTGTACTGAAAGCTGCTTACATGATGGATACCATCGGTAACAAAGAAGCAAGAAAGTACATTTCTGCGATCAAGGTTGCTGTACCTAATATGACCCTTAAGATCATTGACCGTGCTATTCAGATCTACGGTGCGCTGGGTGTTTCTCAAGATACACCACTGGCTGCAATGTGGACTGGTCAACGTACCTTACGTCTTGCTGACGGCCCAGATGAAGTTCATCGCCGGGTTATTGCACGAGAAGAACTGAAGAAATACCAGTAGTTCGGTATAACTAAAGTTTGTTAGTTCTGAAGGGGAGCCAATTGGCTCCCTTTCTTTTTGCCTGAAATAAATAGGAAAGGCACCATTTTGGTTCAAATACCGGGATTTCAGGTTAAGGCTGGTCTGTCAAAGCCACCGGCAGTACTTGCCTTTAGCCGATTGAATCGCTTAAATACGGCAAAGCACGCGGGAGCACAGCATTTGGCTGATCATTTGATCAAAATACATAGCCCAGACCATCGGGTTTTCAAGCAATTACATCGTGGTTTATGCGCTGTACTTGCTTGCATGAGCATCATTGCCTCCACTGCTGTATTCGCTGACTCAGCGGCTCCAATCACCGTTAAAGCCGCAAAGGACATCTTTTATGGTCAGGACGAGTCCCGTCCTGACAAAGAATTACAAACCCTTGATCTCTACTGGCAAGACAACCGCCGTTTGCGACCTGTCATTATCTACGTGCATGGCGGCGGCTGGGCATTTGGTGACA
>CBDUKY010000371.1:0-3734 GCA_965367925.1 uncultured Pseudomonadales bacterium
GATGGCAAATGCTTCTGCGACTTCTTTATTGGAAACTGTCAGGTCCCCGGCTTGCATTCGTGCCGTGAGTGATTTTCGGCGCGTACCGTCCTGCTCTATATACTGGACACTCATGTTCCCCCTCCTATTACTTGCATTGGCTAATTCCAACCAATCATCCTAGGCAGGCACTAATTGCTTATCAAGGGCAATTTAGGACACGGGAAACGTCCATTCTGGACTAGTGAGCAAGATGTTTATTACACGAATATTCCAAGGCTGCGTTCAATAAACCAATAAGTTGCTAGCCCACCAATAAAATAGACCGGTAGCAGAAACACAGGATGACTAAATTTAAGCCCAAGACGGCTCGCAATAAATAGTAATCCGAGAGCGGCAAGCACAATTAATACCTGCCCCACTTCAATACCTACATTGAATAGTAACAAGGCAGAAACTGTACTCGACTGCGGCAAACCAATTTCCATAAGCGCGCCGGCAAAGCCAAGGCCATGCAGTAAACCAAACATAAAGGTTACCAGCCAGGGCCTTTCATGAATAAGACTTCTACCAGGCTGTAAGGCTTCCGCTGCTAACAAAATAATACTCAAGGCGATCAGTGCCTCAATTGGACTCTGGGGTAGAGAGATAACCTCGTAGGCTGACAATGCCAGGGTAATCGAGTGCGCAACAGTAAAACTTGTCACCACTTTAAGGAGGTTTTTCCAGCCCTTTACAATAAACAATAGCAGTAATACGAACAGAACATGGTCTAGTCCAAAAGCCAGATGCTCAATGCCGAGCACAAAATAAGCGGGTACTGCAGTGCCGCTTGCAGTGTCTATTCTTGGATTGCGGCTGGTCACAAGGAAACTTTTTTTGTCCCCTGTCAAGCTAGCAATCGTCACCATGGTGTCAACAAGCGTACCTTCAAGGCCAGAGATCTCAATAAATGAGAGTGGCTCATTACACTTAAGCGAAAAGGTTTCCTGCAGTGCCGCTGACCCAACCACCGCATCTTGTAGGGTTTGTTGGCAATTCGTGCTAAACCTGAGATTTAGAAATCGCCCCTGCACCTGAGGCTGTTTAAACTCAGCAGTATAGTTTGATTCATCCTCCTGGAAGATAACTAGTAGACCAGGGCGAATTTCATGGGCTTGAATCGAAACTGGCAGCATCAGCAAACATAAGAACAGCAGCCTATTCATAAACAACCTGATATCGTGCTTTAAGTTCCTGCTGATAATTTTTCAAAGACCGTTCGCGGCGCTTATAGAGCAGATCGTCAAGCACCTTCTGTTTAACTTCTGCAAGAGGTGGGACCTCCGCTTGCTTTAATACATCCAGGCGAACAAGATGAAAGCCGAACGCACTAGGTAGTGGGCCAACCCACTGACCTTCAAGAAGCTGGTCAAGCTCGTTAGTAAAGCTTGCCCCCAGCGCAGAAGTAATCTGCTCCCGGTCTTTACTCATTATGGTGCGCGGCAAAAGTGTTGCATCACCGAGCGTTAACCAATCCGCCCCACTATTTAGTTGTTGAAAAATAGCATTAGCTTTTGCTTCATTGTCGAAAAAAATCTGGGAAAATGAATAACGTGTGGGACGTCGATAGGCTGCCAGGTTCTCCTCGTAAAACGTCTCAATGTCTTTTTCGCTTACCGCCTCGTCACTCACATCCTGGGCAAGAAACTCGAGCTTTTGAACTAGTCGCCTGCGAACGATCACATCTTCTTTTTCAAGCCCTAGTCGGATGGCTTCGCGGTAAAACATTTCATCTCGAACCCAACGCTCTACAAGTGGCACAAGATCTTTTTCATCGGGCGCACGTCCCATCTGGGTTTCCCACAAGCCAGCAATCTGAGCTTTCACAGCATCATTAACGACAATGGGGTCAGGTTTACGATAGGCATCAGCGGCAAACAATAGTGCACCGATTACCACAAACCAGAGTAAGGGCTCTCTCATTGAAACATCCATGTCAAACAAGTTGGTAACACACGAATAGGGCGTTGTATTCGTACTTCTATGCTTCGCCAGAATAATAGCCAAAATCCTTATCGGCTTCTATCCGGGTAGCTGCTCGACACCTAAAGGCTATCGTCAGCAAACTCGTATGCTACTGCATATAGGTTACAGTGACTAGCGTCTGATCTACTTACATCACGACTGGTACAGCCACGCAGCTGAACTTCTTAGATGCGACCTTAAACCACATCATCAACTCTGGTCATACGGATCATGTGCAGTGGCTCATCATTTTCAGCTGGTTGTTCATGGGAATGAATAAGATCAGCGAGATCTTGTTTTAGGGTTACAAATTCATCTGATTTCAAATGTGCCGCTTGTCTTGGACGCGGCAAGGGTACATCGATCAAGGCCTGAATTTCGCCTGGGTTAGGCTTCAGCACCAGAATCCTATCTGCCAGGTAAATGGCCTCATCCAGGTCGTGAGTAATAAACACAACCGTGACATCAATGTTCTGCCAGATATCAATTAAGTGCTGCTGCATACGCTGTCTAGTCTGGGCATCGAGGGCACCAAATGGCTCATCCATTAGTAAGACCTTTGGCCTTGTTGCAAGGGATCGTGCTATTGCAACCCGTTGCTGCATGCCACCTGATAGTTGACGAGGGAAGTGATCGGCAAACTTTGTTAATCCAATTGCCTCGATCCACTCACGTACCTCCCCTTCCGCATGACCTTTGCTCGCGCCCTGCGCTGTCAATCCAAACATGACATTCTGCTTCACTGTGAGCCAGGGAAAGAGCGTATATTTCTGAAATACCATGCCACGATCAGGTCCTGGCCCTTGTATCGCTTCTCCATCTACAAAGGCTGCACCACTGGTAATGGTTTCTAATCCCGCAAGGATTCTCGCTAGCGTCGATTTTCCACAACCAGAAGGTCCAATCACCGTGAGAAATTCCCGCCGGTGAATAGCCAGGGATATATCTTTAAGAATCGTCAGATCAGGTCCAAACTGCTTAGAGAGCTGTTTCAATTCAAGCACAATCGGCCGACTTTTTAATCGCGCCAGGCGAGTTATTACTTCTTCATCTGTCACTTCATGCTCCACTCGTATGCCATCTAAATAGTCGCTTACCAAAACGGGACAAAATCACGTCCGTCGCAAGGCCAATGAGTCCAATCATCATGATGGCAGCAAAGACATTATCGAAATTTTTGTACCTCGCTTGCTGGGTAATAAACCAGGTGATGCCAGAGCTGGTGCCGATCAATTCGGCAACGATGAGATAAGTCCAGGCCCAGCCAACGAGAATTCGACTGTCGCGAAACAGTTCTGGCAATACGCCTGGTACAACAACCCGAAACAATACAGTCGATCGTGTTGCACCAAGGGTTTTCGCAGCCTCTATCAAGGCGGGGTCAATCATTCGTGTAGTATTCGCTACAATCAGTACCTGTTGGAAAAAAGTACCGATGAAAATAATCGCGATCTTCGGTGCATCATGGATACCCAGAACCGCAACAGCCAGAGCGCCAAAAGCCGGCGCGGGAAAGTAGCGAAAGAATTCTATAAATGGTTCAAATAGCCTGGACATGAATCCATAGGCACCACATAAGATACCAAGCGGAATCCCCACCACTGACGAGAGCGTAAATCCCCAGAATATTATCGTGATGCTATGGGCTAGACTTTCATGAAGCCACTGCTCGCTGCGACGTTTCGGTTCCGTTGTAAAGGCCGTGTACATTGCACGAAATACTTCATGGGGTGCTGGAAGATACACAG
>CBDUKY010000372.1:0-3696 GCA_965367925.1 uncultured Pseudomonadales bacterium
CATAACAATCGCTCGCCGGCCCGGAGGATATCCCGTTCACCAGAGGTCAAGAAGTCGAGCTTGACCAGACTGTCGAAATCCACCTTGCCGAACTTTCGATTGGCGATCCACATGACAGTTTGGATATCTCTTAAACCACCAGGTGAGGTTTTAACATTCGGTTCAAGGCTGTACTCGATCTGATCAAACTTCTTATGTCGTTCCGTTTGTTCCTTAACCTTGGCCTCAAAAAATGCTTTTTCAGACCACATCTTATTCGGTGCGATCTGCTGGGTAACACGGCTAAATAGTTCCGGGTCGCCAATAATTGTCCGGCCTTCTATGAGCGCGGTGACCACAGTGACATCCTGACGGGCGAGGGTTTTACATTCTTTGATACTTCGGACACTGGAGCCGACCTCGAGACCAATATCCCAGAGCAGGGCAAGGAAGCTTTGAATATTGGAAGCATGCTTCTGGTGGGAATTTCTCTCTAACAAGATAAGCAGGTCAATGTCGGAGTGTGGGTGCAGTTCACCACGACCATAGCCGCCGACAGCAACCAGGGAAATTCTGGACTTAAACAGGCTATTTGCATTTTCTAGCCAGTCAAATCGTTGCCAGGCTAGACGCAGAATCATATCGACAAATTCGGCGTGGTTTTGCAGTAGCTGTTCTACTTCCGCGCCTGCCCAGAAACGTTCTTCTAAGACCGCCTTACAAGTCGCAAGGGCAGATTTAAAGATTGGAATAACTTTCTTGTTGCCAGCAAGTTGCTTTTCCAGGGACTCAAGACTTGGCAGTTCAGATGTCACGCTTAGCCTATTCGGTCGATCGTATCGTCGACCCGATGGGTGAGGATCTCGTAGCCTGTCTCAGTAACCAGGATGGTGTGTTCCCACTGGGCGGTGAGCTTGTGGTCTTTGGTAACCACGGTCCACTCATCTGGCAGCAACTTGACCGCGGCCTTGCCGGCATTGATCATGGGTTCGATGGTAAAGGTCATCCCTGGTTTCAATTCGACCCCGGTACCCCGTTTGCCGTAGTGCAGGACCTGAGGTTCGTCATGAAATACCTCACCAATACCGTGACCACAGTATTCCCGGACCACACTGAAACGATTTTTCTCAGCAAATTTTTGGATAACATAACCAATATCACCAAGATGATTACCTGGCTTTACCTGTTTGATGCCCCGATACAAGGATTCCTGGCAGATGCTGGTCAAACGCTGGGCCAGTACGCTGGTTTCGCCAACCAGGAATGTTTTGCTGGTGTCGCCGTGAAAGCCATCTTTGATAAGAGTTACATCAATATTGACGATGTCACCGTTCTTTAGCACCTTGTCATCGCTGGGGATACCGTGGCACACCACATGGTTGACTGAGGTACAGATAGACTTGGGAAAACCACGATAGTTGAGCGGCGCAGGAATTGCCTGCTGCTCGTTAATAGTGAACGCGTGACAGATGTCGTTCAGTTCACCTGTCGTGACACCAGGTTTGACATATTCTTCGATCATTTCAAGCTGCTGTGCGGCCAGTGCGCCGACAATCCGCATCTTTTCGATCTGCTCGGGGGTTTTAATTTCTATGGGCATGTTTTGGGGTACTGAAAAAAGGAGGCAACTATACCAGATTCATTCTCACTGACGCAGTGTTGTCGCATTTAATCCACGAATAACGGTGCCTTGCGGGCTATCACGGTCATTTTTCAGGTCCGATGAACAGGGCTTAAAAACACAAAAACCTTGGCCTGGGTAGCCTGTCTATGATATAAAGCGCGCCGTCTGGGAACCAGACACTAACTTTAACTAAATACTCACACATACCGACACATTATTCGGGTGCCCTCGCGAAATCCTGCAAAGGATCAAGCAATAGGGTTGGATAATGGGGCATGTGGAGGCGTAACCCAAATCACAACTCGGAGAGATTATGTCTAGCGTATCCATGCGCGCACTGCTGGAAGCGGGTGCACACTTTGGTCATCAGACCAGGTATTGGAATCCAAAAATGAGCAATTACATTTTTGGTGCCCGAAACAATATTCACATTATTAACCTTGAACAGACTGTCCCAGCGCTAAATGAAGCCCTGGAATTTATTCGTAAAACGTCTGCCAAGAAAAACAAGGTCTTGTTTGTCGGTACCAAGCGTAGCGCTGGTAAAGTCATCAAAGAACATGCCACACGTTGTGGTATGCCTTATGTTGACAAACGCTGGTTAGGCGGCATGTTGACTAACTACAAGACAATTCGTCAGTCCATTCGTTCTCTGCGTGATCTTGAAGCCCAGATGAATGACGGTACTTTCGAAAAGCTGACCAAAAAAGAAGCACTTTCTCGCCAGCGTGATCTTGAGAAGCACGAGCGAAGCCTTGGTGGTATCAAGGAAATGGGTGGCCTACCTGACGTGCTATTCGTTGTTGACGTCGATCATGAACGAATCGCCATTACAGAAGCGAACAAGCTTGGTATCCCTGTTGTTGGTATCGTTGATACAAACAGCAACCCCACTGGTGTTGACTATGTCATCCCAGGTAACGATGACGCGATTCGCTCGATTCGTCTATTTGTTGAAGCTGTTGCTGATGCAGTCATCGAAGGTAACGAAGACCTTCAAGCCGTTGGCATTGACGAATTCGTAGAAGTGACCGAAGAAGCAACTGCTGAAGATGCCCCGGTGGCTGAAGCGGCCGCTGTTGAAGCAACTGAAGAAGCACCTGCTGCTTCTGATGAGGCTAGCGAAGAAAAGTAATCGCTTGAGGCCTTATTGCTTCAAGTAACCTGTTAGAAATTTTTGGGGACAGAAGCTGTCCCCATTTGTTATGAGGAAATCATTATGGCTGGCATTTCAGCAGCAATGGTTAAAGAACTACGTGAACGTACCGGTCTCGGTATGATGGATTGTAAAAAAGCCCTGGTTGAAGCCGAGGGCGATATCGAACTCGCAATTGAAAACCTGCGTAAATCTAGCGGTATGAAAGCTGCCAAGAAAGCCGGTCGAACAGCTGCTGACGGTATTATTGGTCAGAAGGTTGAAGGTGGTGTTGCGGCAATTGTTGAAGTGAACTGTGAAACAGACTTCGCTGCAAGAGACTCAAATTTCCTCGGTTTTGTTGAAGCTGTAACAAATCAAGTATTTGATGCACGTGAGACAGATATCGAAGCTTTGATGGCTGCCGGTGTTGAAAAAACTCGCGAGGAATTGGTGCAGAAGATCGGCGAGAATGTCGCTGTTCGTCGTGCGACAGTTTATGAAGGTAATGTTGCAACCTATGTTCACACCAACGGTAAGATTGGTGTCATCGTAAAGCTTGATGGCGGTACGGAAGAACTTGGTCGCGACATCGCGATGCATATTGCAGCAGCAAATCCACAATTTGTATCATCGTCTGACGTACCAGAAGATGTGATCGCGAAAGAGAAAGAAATCTATGTTGCCCAGGCAGCAGATAGCGGTAAGCCACCAGAAATTGTCGAAAAGATGGTCGAAGGTCGAATCCGCAAATATCTTGCAGAAATTAGTCTAGTTGATCAGCCTTTTGTCAAAGATCCAGACACTAAAATTTCTGGTTTGTTGAAGAAAGAAGGTGCCAGTGTTGTCGAATTCGTACGTTACGAGGTTGGCGAAGGCATCGAAGTTGAAGAAGTTGATTTCGCTGCAGAGGTTGCACAACAGCTCAGCTAAATCTCCTTTGCCGATTATAGTCACA
>CBDUKY010000373.1:0-3690 GCA_965367925.1 uncultured Pseudomonadales bacterium
TGATCTGTGCCTATCTGGTGCTTGGCGCTCTGGTTGTTGGTTTCGTGCCACAATTTGCGACTGCATTATCGCTTACCGCAGCTTTTACGGCGCCAGCATTTGCTTATGCTGGTGTCACATTTCCGCAGCAAGCTATGCCGCTGGTTGCGCAAATTTGGACTTATGCGCTGCCGGTTCGGACATTGCTTCGATTACAAGTGGAGCAAGCACAGATCGGCGCACCGCTTAGTAGCTCAATCCCTGAGCTTATGGTTCTGATTGCATTCGTGCTGTTACCACTACCGATTGTGTTTCGACAAATTCGTCGCCGTTGCGAAACAGTAGCGAGTCGAGGTCAATAGTGGCAAGCCTGTGGAAAAGTTACTGGTTATCACTGCTTGCGGTTGTGCGTGATCCAGGTGTGCTGCTACTGATTCTTATCGGACCAGTTGTTTACTCGGTTTATTATCCCTTTCCCTATAGCCCAGAAGTTGCGCGGGAAGTGCCTGTTGCCGTTGCCGATCCTGACCATAGTAGTCTGAGTCGTAGGCTTATCCGTCTGGTGGACGCAAGCCCTGATCTTGACGTTATCTTCGTTGCTAGTGATGTCGTTGAACTTCGTCAAGGATTGTGGGACGGAGAGATAGAAGGTGGTCTGATTATCCCACAGGGATTTCGTCGCGATTTGTTGAGAGGTGAGGTCGTTAAACCGATCGTGCTTGGTAACGGTGCCTACTTTCTGTTTAACAGGGCAGAGCTTCTTGGGATGGCGGGCGCAACACAGGTGCTATCAAACGAGATGAACCTCGAGCGCGAACTTGCAGCCTCTGTTTCGAGTGATCAAGCGTTCGAGCGAACGGAACCCGTTCGCCTGGATTTGCGCGCCGCATCGAACCCAACCGGCGGATATTCAACCTATGTCGTACCAGCAGTCGCAGTTGTGGTTTTGCAGCAGACGCTGCTGCTGGGTATTTGCATGTTACTTGGTACCTGGCGGGAATCTGCGGCGCCATTCGATCTTGGTATCCGTCGTAATCGCATGGGTCTTGTACTCGCTGCTGCGACACTGTGCTTTTTTAATTCGCTATATTATGTGGGCCTGGTGTACTGGCGAGAAGACTATCCACACCTTGGTCGCCTGCAGGATTTACTGCCGGTCATTGGCGTTTTTTCACTTACTGCCGCGGCCTGGTCGGTCGCCATTGGTTCCTGGGTTCGCTACCGAGTCCAGGCCGTAGTCCATCTTCTACCAACGACGATTCCGATCATCTTCCTGGCTGGTTTTGCCTGGCCTGTGGAGTTAATTCCTTTTCCACTGCGTGTGCTTAGTATGCTGGTGCCGAGTACGGCGGGTATACAGGGATTCCTCAACGTTGATCAAATGGGCGCTGATCTCCTTCAGGTAATGCCAGAGCTGATGAGTCTACTTATGCTGTTCTGTGCTGCACTCGGGATCATTCTTTTAAAGCAGCGCTGGCCGACGATTTCTAACATGCCTTGCTAGCTAGAATTATTTCGTAGAACCTCAGTGCGCACCACGCTGGTGCGCCGTCAGGAGGGCAACTGGAAGCCATCGACTACCCTGACTACTGGGTTAAGGTGTAAAGGTAGTTTTGCCTCTGTTTTAAACAGCTTCTCTCTCGGTAGGTCCGAAGCACTTTGCGGATAACCACAAATTCGCGCGGCAATCACGAATTTTCATCTCAGCGCATCACTGCGATAGTTCACCTCACTAACAGAGAAGGAAACCGTTATGACCTATGCAACTACAAACCCATACACAGGGGAGGTGGTAAAGACGTTCCCTGATGCCACCGATACTGAAATAAATCAAGCGATAGAACTCGCTAACGAAACGTTTAAGTCGTGGAGGAAGACCTCCTTCGCTGAACGCGCTAATATCATGCAGAAAGCAGCGGATCTGTTGCGCAAGGATATTGATGCCTATGCTAACTTGTTGACCCTCGAAATGGGTAAGGTGATAGCAGAGGCAAAGGCTGAAGTTGAACTGTCTGCTGACATTTTTGAATATTACGCCAGAAATGCTGAGAAGTTACTTACGCCAGAGAAACTGCCAGTAGCTGATCTGGCAGAAGGTGACGCGGTGCTGGTTCATGACCCCGTCGGCGTATTGCTTGCAGTAGAACCCTGGAACTTCCCTTACTATCAAGTCGCACGCATCATTGCGCCACAATTATCCGCTGGCAACACGATGTTGCTCAAACACGCCGGCATTGTTCCTCAGTCTTCAGCAGCATGTGAAAAACTCATGCTCGATGCAGGACTACCAAAAGGTGCTTTCCAGAATCTCTACGCGGCACATGCCCAGACAGCACAGATTATCAATCATCCGCTGGTACGGGGTGTTGCGCTTACGGGTTCAGAAAGGGCTGGTGCAGTTGTTGCTTCCCTGGCAGGAAAAGCGCTTAAAAAATCAACGTTAGAACTGGGTGGTGCGGATGCATTTGTCGTCCTTGCAGATGCGGACCTTGAGAAGACTGTTGATTGGGCTGTTTTCGGACGTCATTGGAATGGCGGTCAGGTATGTGTTTCCTCCAAACGCATGATTATTGATGACAAGGTTTATGATGAGTTTCTGGAGCGGTACACAGCAGGTGTAGCAAATTTGATCGCTGGCGACCCATTTGATCCGGCGACGACATTAGCGCCATTGTCATCTCAAAATGCGGCTGACGATGTCAAAGAACAGATCCGTAAAGCTGTCGCCAATGGCGCAACAGCCACTGAGGTAGGCGCAAAAGTTCCGACTCAAGGTGCATTCGTACAGCCAACTATTCTGACCGACGTAAGCGATGACAATCCTGCGCGTTACTGGGAATTTTTCGGTCCCGTGTCCATGTTGTTCCGTGCGAAGGACGAGGAAGACGCAATCCGCATTGCCAATGACTCTCCCTTCGGACTAGGTGGGTCGGTCTTTACATCCAATCCACGACACGGTGCTGAAATAGCGAAACAGATTTCCACCGGTATGGTGTTTGTGAACCATCCAACCATGGTGAAAGCGGATCTACCCTTTGGTGGAATTCGAAACTCCGGTTATGGCCGTGAATTGCTTGGTCTTGGCATCAAGGAATTCGTTAACCATAAATTAATCGACGTGGTCGACATTGACGCACCGTTTTAACGGTGCGCTTCAATGCGCTGCAAGCTAGATCAACTGAACCAGAAATTTAACGTATTGAATTTAGATACACTGAGGACATTAGTATGAAAAGGGTAGAAAACAAAGTTGCCTTGATTACAGGCGCAGGACTAGGTATCGGTAAAGCCAGCGCGTTATTGTTAGCACAAGAAGGCGCGAAATTAGCGATTACAGACGTTAACGATAAAACCGGCAAAAGTCTCGCAGATGAGATAAACGCAGCAGGAGGTGTAGCGAAGTTCTGGCATCTCGATACCACCGATGAAGAAAACGTATCCAACGTATTCGCTGAGGTGGTAGATGAATTCGGATCAATTGACGTCCTGGTAAATAATGCAGGTATCGCCGGCGTCGAAAAACCTACCCATGAGATAACCAGGACAGAATGGGAGACATTGATGAATGTCAACGTCACAGGTGTATTTCTCTGCACCAAGCATGTGATCCCCTACATGCTGAAGTCTTCCGGCGGTAGCATTATCAATATGTCTTCCATCTACGGTCTAGTAGGTGCTGCAGATTTGCCTCCCTACCACGCCTCCAAAGGC
>CBDUKY010000374.1:0-3674 GCA_965367925.1 uncultured Pseudomonadales bacterium
AGCCAGGCAGCATGTATCTCGTCAATCGTCTCATTGCTTATGGGGCCTGCCAGATCAACACCAGTAACAATCGCCCCAACCGGGCCAATCGATGCATCAACTACAATTGTTTTGTACCCCATGACAAGCTATCCAGATTGTTGAATACTGAGCCTAAATTAACACAGTGATAGCCAGCCAGCCTAGTGTATGCGGGCTGTGGCTATGACAAAAGGCGCAGGAAAATCATGGATAAAAAGCGTGTCGTGGTGGTTGATGGAGATGATGCCTCACCTGAAGTGATGATACCGGTGGTTGAGCTCTTGGAATCTATGGATCTGCCTATCGAATTTGAGCGCCCAATAATCGGTGCAGCCGCGATTGAGGCCCATGGTACTGGTTTCCCTGATGAAACTAGACAAAGTATCGATCACTCAGATGCCACCTTGTTTGGTTCAACTAGCGGTGCATCGACTGCCGCGCTCTTCTATCTGAGATGGGGAAAGCAAACCTTCGCCAATGTTCGACCCTGTGAGTACTTTCGCGGTTATCGCTCTCCCCTGGCTCACCCAGAGGGCATCAACTTCACTATTGTCCGTGAAAATCTCGAAGATCTTTATCTTGGGCTTGAAGGGGATCTTGAAGATTTAGATGCATTGGCGCTCTATTCAAAACATGCAAGGCAAAGTCTCGCCAGTATGGCACCGGGCAAATACGCCATCAAAGCTATCACCGAGGCTGGCGCTAGACGGGTCATTCGCTATGCCTTTGAACTTGCACGAAAGCGCAATCTCAAAAAGCGCCTGACGGTAACCTGCAAATCTGATGGCCTTTTTCGTGACATCGCCACAGAGATTGCCGGGGATTATCCAGATATAGAATACGAGACCTATATCATTGATGACTTCCTGTGCAGAATGATTACCAGGCCACAACACTTTGACGTGATTGTCACGCCAAACCTTTATGGAGACATTATGTCCGACGGCGCAGCTGGCTTAATAGGTGGTCTCGGTCTGGCACCATCTGGATGTTACGGTGATGATTATGCCTACTTCGAGTCGGCCCATGGTACGGCGCCTGATATCGTCGGGAAAAATATTATTAACCCTACTGCAACACTTCTATCTGCATGCATGATGCTGGAATATCTTGATTTACCGCACCCGGCAAAGAAAATTAGAAATGCGATTGCGGCGATCTACGAAGAAGGCGCTCTACTAACACCAGACCAGGGGGGCAAGAGCAATACCAGTACATTTTGCAACGCACTCTCATCGAGGTTACACGATGCTTGACCCTGCTACCTATGATTGGACAAGGTTCAATCTTACGTTTTACTACAATGCACATATCACCAGAGTGTTTCGTGTCTGGACCCAGGCTGCCGGACTTGAATCATTTTTTGTTGAGCGTTGCGTCTTTACCAACAGTCGAGATGAAGCGCGAGAGGCCGATGAGGCACCCGCCGTTGGGGACAAGTACCACTGGCAATTTCGTCAAGACGCTAGTGTCGAAGGTGAGGTATTAGTTTACGAGGAGAAAAAACAGTTTGTCTTTACCTTTGGTGAGATGCAGGTCGAGTTACTATTTGATGTACTGGACAATCAAACTGAAGTCCAGCTTATTCAAACCCGGATTCCAGAGACTGACAGTGGCCGGGTGTTTGGTCACCTGAATTGCCGATCCTGTTGGACATTCTTTATGACCAACCTGGGATCAGTGCTACACCATGGTAAAGATCTTCGAGATGACAACCCTTTACTGGTGTCATCCATGGAAGTGGGTTATGTTCCAATGACACAAAGAAACAAGCATCAGGAGGGAGTATGAAGATCGAAGGTGGATGTTATTGCGGTGAAGTCCGTTATGTCGCAGAAGGCGATCCTGGATTTGCAGGTGAATGCCATTGCCGAGAATGCCAGTACATTACGGGCGGCCACCCAAATGCCATTATGGGCATGCCAGCCGCTGGATTTAGCTACACGAAAGGCTCTCCAAAGACCTTTCAGCGCACAGATATTGAAAATGCCGTGGAACGAGACTTCTGTGGCAACTGCGGCACAGCAATCGGTTCACGTGCACCAGGTGCACCTGGACTTATGATTCTCAAGGTTGGCACTATGGATGACCCAGGCGTGTTTCAGCCACAGATGGCAATTTTCACCTGCGATGCACCTGATTTTCACCATATTCGTGAAGGTATTGCATCCTTTGAGCGCACGCCTGGCTAGACCGGCGCTTGCCTCGGTAAACCTGGCGACATGGCTGGCGGAATTGATTCATACAACAATTCCGTTAGCTCGCGCTTTTTAGTTTGATAGGCAGGATCATCCCACAGATTATGGAGCTGGTCGGGATCATTGTTCATATCGTACAACTCCCCTTCTGTTCCCTCATAGAGGTGACTCTTTTCATAGCAGGTGCATAGCCAGCCATCCTTGTGATAAATCGATTTCAAGTGCATATCAATTGGACCATGTTCTGAATCCCACTCTGTTAGCACAAAGTCTCGATTTTGACTTTCAGCTTCAATATCCGTGAGGGGTAGGGTCTGACCTTCACAATAGTCAGGTGGCTCAATACCAGCGATCTGACAAAATGTTTTCGCCAGATCTAGATGACCAACTGGTGCCTTGACCTCGCCGCATGGCAGTCCAGCTGATGGCGCTGGCGCCCAGATAAAGGGCAGTTTCATCAATGCATCAATGTGGTACGGACCCTTAAATAGCAGACCAAAATCACCCTGTAGTTCACCATGGTCAGTGGTGAAAAAGATGTCGGTATTTTCAAGCCAGCCTTTCATGGCAAGCCAGTCCACAACTCGTCCGCAGGCATCATCAATTAGCTCATTTTCGATATGGGTCATGGCATTGATTTCACGTACCTGATCCGGGGTCATATCAGCAGGCACAAACTCTCGTGGTGCTTCAAGGTTCGCCCATAAGCTACCCTCATAATAGCCACGCCAGTGCTTCGGTTTCGTATCGATCAATGCATCTCTCGCCTGCCTGGTCTCACGATAGAGTTTCGGCAAGGGTACATCCCGCCAGTTGACCCGTGATAATTCCGACGCGGGTATATCCCAAGGATGATGTGGATCAGGAAAGCTCATCCAACAAAACCAGGGATTTGTTTCATCCCGCTTTGATAACCAGTCAAGCGTCCTCTCAGCCACCCAATCCGTGTGATAGACCTCTCTGGGTATGTCCATTGGCCATACCTGCACAGCACCCGTATCGCCTTTTGAAGCAGTGTTCTGCCCCTTTTCTGTAACCATGGGATAGAACTTTGATTTTAGCTCCGGGTGCTGCTCCATATATCTGTCGTAATGGCTATGCCCCTCGAAAAAGTGGTTTGCAAGTTCCATATGGTCAAAACCGCGATGAGGACCTGTGTTACTTTCCGCGGCCATTCGATTCTCGAAAAACATTTTCGGATCACCTAACCAGGGTTCGAAGTGAGCCTTACCCAGCAGCGCCGTATCGTAACCGTTGTCCTTTAGATGATGAGCGATTGTGTGCCGATCCTCTGGCATGGAAACCCCATTCATCCATACCCCATGGGAGCCTACATGTTGACCGGTAATAATTGTCGCCCGGGCCGGCATACACACTACATTCTGGTTATGTGCTCGACGGTAGTTGATACCCCTGGCAGCTAACTTATCTATAACGGGGGTTCGCGCCACTTCG
>CBDUKY010000375.1:0-3670 GCA_965367925.1 uncultured Pseudomonadales bacterium
GGATGGGTATGAACGCCCTGGAGAATCTACAGGAAACCCTTGAGAGGGGGGATAACGAAATATTTGTTGATCCTGAGATTGCGAAGAAAGCCTTGATTCCACTTGAACGGATGGTGAATTTTAGTAATTCACGCTAGGTTCTATCGCCAGTCTTAAGTTCGAAGATTTCCTGAATACGTGCGCGGATTTTTGCAGTTTGCTGGAAATCGCTTTTCACCAGCGGGGTCGCAAATCCTAGCTGCTTAATTGCCTGGTCAAAATTACCCACCAGGACAAAATATTCTGCTCTTGCCTCATGGACCCCGATAATGTCTCTCGACAATCCCTGGGCTTCTGCAAGCATGTACCAGACATCCTTATCATGTGGCCGACTAACCGTAAGCCTGGTCAATACATTGACAGCCTGCTTTGGCTTGTCGGTCTTCATCAAGGCTTCTGCATAGGCCATGTTAAGCGGATAGTTGGTTGGTGAGATCTGCAGTGCTTCTTCCAGGGCTTCAACTGCCTCGTGATAGCGACTGGCTTTCAAGTGCAGTTCCGCTTCGAGCAGTTCAAAGGCAATCTTATCCGGATGCTCATATTTGAGCCGTTGGACGATTCTCATGCTGCTATCTAGTTGTCCTGCTTCCATTTCTGCGAGTGCCAGTCCGTAGTTCGCAGCAATACGTTTGGTTTCGTTTGGGTCATTTAGCAGATCGCGCATTCTGGCAACTGCCTCGATGCTTGAATCTGCGGACATGACCTGGACCCTGGCGCGCATTAGCTGATAATCCAGGCTGACAGGAAAGGTCTTGTCTGGGATAGCGCCAGCCTTGCCATAGGATGTGGCAATACGATCTTTTGTGACCGGGTGTGTGAGCAGAAATTCAGGTATATCTCGACCACTAAATCGCTGCGCGCGGTTCAGGCGTTCAAACATATAGGCCATGGCCCGCGGGTCCATACCAGCCTCGTGGAGGGTATCAATGCCAACAAGATCAGCTTCTTTTTCCCGTGAGCGACTATAGCGAAGGAGTTCCGCCTGGCCGAGGCCCTGAGACGCGGAGATAGCCGCTATGCCGGCTTCACTACCGGTGGTTGCCATCAGCACGACGCCTGCAAGGAAACCGACCATGGTGGCCAGGTTCGCTTTCTTGCTCGCTTCTGTCCGGCGGGCGAAATGTCGTTGGCTAAGGTGTGCAAGTTCGTGGGCGAGAATGGCGGCGGTTTCGTCTTCAGACTCACCATACAAAAATAGCCCGAGATTAATACCGACCACACCACCTGGTACGGCAAAGGCGTTAATCGACTTGTTGTTGATAATCGCGACTTCAAGCCGACGATCTTCAAGCTTTGAGTAGGAAGCGAGCCGGTAAATAAGTAGCTCAACATATTCTTGCAAGATAGGGTCTGAAACGAGGGGCGCCTGGGCACGAAGGGCACGCAAAAAGCTCTGGCCCAGTGCATATTCCTGCTGCAGAGAAATAATGCCCGAGGTGTGATCGCCCAGAGACGGCAAATTAAGGTCGTCTTCTGCAGCCAGCGTTGCAAAGGAGGCAAGCAATAGGCTAAAGCAAAGAACTAAATGTTGGGTATAGCGTTTAAAATTCATGTCAAGGATGGACGTACACAGGAACAACAAGTGATTGCGGTTACTCTAGCGTTATTTATTTCCTGTTGCCATGTGTATGTATGACCTTCTGGGCTGATGAAAGGTTCCCATTATAGAAACTTGAGCTGTCTGCCTGTGACAAAAGGCAGATGATCGAAAGGGAAAGGGCTATACTTGGCTCAATATTTGTCGAACTAGTTACCTGAAAACCCTGCGCTATGTCTGATACTGAAACTTTTGATCCCGCGAAAATGGCGCCTTCCGACGCCGATCTCGATGCTACTGGGCTTACCTGTCCCATGCCTTTGCTAAAGGCTAAACAGGCATTGAATAAGCTGGCCCCGGGACAGACTTTATCTGTGATCTGTACCGATCCAGGTTCTGTGAAGGATTTCCAGGTTTTTTCAAAACAAAGTGGCCATGGGCTGCTGGAATCTGCCGAGGCGGATGGCAAGTTCTATTATCGACTACAGAAGGCCTAGGTTTACTCGATGTTCAATGTATTAAAAAGTTGGGTAAATCGCTTCCTCTCCGAAGAGGAAGCTGTGCTGCTGGCGGTGATGTTGGTGGCCTCATTCCTGATTATTATCACCATGGGGGGCATTTTAGCGCCACTCCTGACCGGTATTGTGCTTGCCTATGTGATGCAGGGCATTATCAAGCTGCAGCTTCGCTACAAGGTGCCCAACGGCTTTGCTGTGGCGACAACATTCATGTTGTTCCTCGGCGGTTTTGTTGCCACGCTGTTTCTGGTGATTCCACGCGTCTGGCGCCAGATGAGAAATCTATTCAATGAACTGCCGAACATGGTGGTACAAACCCAGGAGCTTTTGAAGTCTCTACCAGAAGACTATCCGAACCTGATTTCTAAAGCCCAGGTAGATACCTGGTCTGAAATGCTGAACGCGGAAGTCAGTGATATTGGCCAGTGGCTACTGTCTTTTTCTCTGTCCCAGTTGCCTGTGCTCGTTGCCGTGATGGTTTATATGATGCTGGTACCGATTCTGGTGTTCTTCTTTTTGAAGGATAAGGACCAGATCCTCGACTGGTGCATGTCCTTTTTGCCGAAACATCGTCCTTTGATGGACCGTATTGGTCGGGAGATGAACCAGCAGATGGCCAACTATATTCGCGGCAAGATGTCTGAAATTATTATTGTTGGTGTTGCGACCTACATCTTCTTTGTGATCTTTGGTTTGCAATATGCCGCGTTGCTGGCATTTCTGGTGGGTTTGTCGGTGATTGTGCCTTATCTTGGCATTGTGGCGGTTTCCATTCCCGTCGTTATTATTGCCTATCTCCAGTTTGGTTGGACCGAGCAGTTGTTTATCCTATTGATCGGCTACAGTGTTATCCAGAGTCTAGATGGCTTCGTACTAGTGCCGTTGCTCTTCTCGGAGGCTGTAAACTTGCACCCAATCGCGATTATTGCGGCGGTTTTAATCTTTGGTAGCTGGTGGGGTTTGTGGGGCGTGTTCTTTGCTATCCCCCTTGCAACCCTCGTTAAATCCATTATGAATGCCTGGCCACACACCTTATCTGAACCGAAGCTGTGAGCTTAGTTTTTCTTACCCTTGTTATGCCTTCTACAGGTCAGTAACATTGGCGACTTTTCAAAGAGGCGAGCCATGATTACTGGCAGTATAGTTGCGCTTGTCACCCCCATGCATAGCGATGGATCCATTCATTGGGATCATTTGAGCGATCTTCTGGAGTGGCATATCGAAATGGGTACCGATGCTGTTGTACCTGTGGGTACAACAGGCGAGTCGGCCACCGTGGATGTGGCAGAACACTGTGAGATTGTTAAACACACGGTGAAGGTGGTGAATGGCCGTATGCCTGTAATTGCAGGTACCGGTGCTAATTCAACCAAAGAAGCAATTCAGCTTACAGAAGCAGCTAAAGAGGCAGGTGCTGATGCTTGTCTGCTTGTTACGCCTTACTACAACAAACCCACCCAGGAAGGCCTGTATTTACACTATAAGGCGATTGCTGCAGCTGTAGACTTGCCCCAGATTCTCTATAACGTGCCAGGTAGAACAGCCTGTGACATGTTGCCAGCGACAGTAGCCCGCT
>CBDUKY010000376.1:0-3647 GCA_965367925.1 uncultured Pseudomonadales bacterium
AGGTAATCCGATGCAGATTTCTGAAATCGATCTATCGAAGTATTCGAATCAATTTGCTTCCTATACGGAGCTACGTATTCATGAAAACCGCTTGCTCAACATCGCCTTGTTGAACGGCGATATTGTCAGCAACATGAAGGATGCAAATGGTGGTGTTTCAGCCAGGGTGTTCGACAAGGGCGCCTGGGGCTTTAGCTCCAACCCGAACGCTAGCAATGATGATATTGAGGCAACGATTAAAGCAGCGACGAAGAACGCGGCCTTTCTCGCGAGAAAAAATGGTGGTGAAAACGTTGATCTACCTCATGCAGTTGCCTCGGCGACAAGTGACTCAAATACTGCCAGGCCAAGGAAATCACAAGAAGAAATCATCGCCTTTCTGCGAGATGTAGATGCCTATATCACAGCGAACTGCCCGGACATTGTGTCGCGGCAGGTAGTTCTAAACTGTTTTGATATGGAGAAGAAGCTCCAGACTTCTGAAGGTTCGAAGGGTCACAATACAAACTCCCGATCTATCCTCGCCCTCAAGTTGACTACCAGGAACGAGGCAGGGGAGCCGATAGAATTGCAAGAAGCTGTTGGTGACCGTGGCCAGTTTGAAGATGTTTTTGCGTCTGCTGATCTGATAAAACAAAAGATAGATGAGCTATATGGCCATTTGATGAACAAGAAAACAGCCGTTAAACCTGTGGCTGGCTATCACGATGTGATCCTCGCATCAGACCTTGCTGGCATTCTTGCACACGAGGCGATTGGTCACACCACAGAAGCAGATATAGTTCGTGAAGGTTCTGTCGCCGCGGATTACCTGGGTGAGAAGATTGCTAATGAAAAAGTAACCCTGATAGATTTCGCCAACACCTACCAGGGTGAGCTTCTGCCAATGCCTATATTTCTAGATGATGAAGGCGTTGAAAGTAAAGATGCCGTGATTATCGAAAACGGTGTTTTAAAGAGCTACATGCATAACAAGGACAGTGCCCAGCATTTCGGCATGGCCCTCACAGGTAATGCGCGAGCCTATAGTTATACCGATGAGCCATTGGTCAGAATGCGCAACACGGCAATCCTGCCAGGTACAGATAAGCTAGAGGATATGATTGCCTCGATTGAAGATGGCTATCTGCTAATGCGGCCTAAAAATGGCCAGGCAGACACCACCAGTGAGTTTATGTTTGGTGTTCAAATGGGCTATGAAATCAAAAACGGCAAGCTTGGTCGGGCAATTACTGATACGACCATTTCAGGTGTGGCCTTTGACATGTTGCAAGAGATCACCATGATTTCTGATGAAATGGTCTGGAGTTGCGCGGGTATGTGCGGCAAGAAACAACCTATGCCAGTCGGTATGGGCGGTCCAGCTGTGAAAACGAAAGTATATATCGGAGGCGAGTAATGTCGGATAGAGATGTTGCGTTAGACGCACTAAAGGGCATTGAGTCTGCTGGCTTTGAATCCGCTGCGGCAAGAATTGTGTCCGAAGAGTTTCATGAGTTACAGGCGGAAAATGGTCAAATCAATCTTATGCGAACCAACTTCGAAAAAGATGTTGGTCTAACCGGGATTAAGGACAAGCGGAAGGCCAGTCTTTCGGTTAACAAGACTGATAAGGCGACGTTGGATGAAACCGTTCTCAATCTTGTCGGCATGGCCGCGGCTGCCTCGCCGGATGACGCCTATGGTATAGCGGACGCTCAACCTGCTGAGGTCTTTGATGCAGGTCCTGCCGAGCCTGACTATGACAAGATGTACGATAGAATTGTGGAAGTTCAGAACTATGCCAGGGAGAAGTATCCAAGCCTTAACTTTGGTTCAGTTGCCATTACCTTTGCCAACCGCTGCAGTTGTTATGTGAATAGCAATGACGTTGAGTTTCAATCACGGCGGGGAATTTACAATGTCAGCGCAAGCTTTACTTCAAAGCAGGGCAAGCAAACCTCTTCGATGATGTACACGGGTTATAGTAGTTTTGATCTCGACACGGCTATTCAAAATGCAGTAAATGTCGATATGTTGTTGCAACAATCTGTTGAGCAGCTAACGACACAACATATACCAGGAAAGTTTACTGGTGATCTTCTTATTGCACCTAATTCCCTCGGTGATTTTCTTGGGTTTCTCACCGCAAGAATTAGCGATGGGCCTTTGATTAGCGGTACATCGCTATACAAAGACAAGCTAGATGAACAGGTTACTAGTCAGAAACTCACCGTCAGGTCACGTCCTGTCTCAGATGATATTGCGTCTGGCTACTGGGTTACAGGGGATGGTTACAAGGCAGAAAACAGCACGATTTTGGAAAACGGTGTGCTTAAATCCTATTTATTAGGGCTATATGGCGCTAACAAAACAGGTTTGCCGCGATCGGTGAATGCAGGTGGCTGTTATGACATTGAAGCAGGGGATGTCAGCTATGAGGACATGATTGCCGATGTGAAAGAGGGCATTTTGATATCCAGGTTTTCTGGCGGTATGCCTAACGATAGGGGTGACTTTTCCGGTATTGCGAAAAATAGCTACTATATCCGGGACGGGAAAATTCAATATCCAATTAAAGAAACGACAGTCAGTGGCAACATGGCAGAACTGCTACAGTCAATCAAGGCAATTAGTAAGGAGCGCTTGAATTTCGGTAGCAGTATCGTGCCCTGGGTTTGTGCCTCTGGTGTTGCCGTTTCCTAGTTTGTCCTAGATTTTCTCGACGATATTCTTGAAGCGGTCACAATTTCTGACCCGTTCTTCAGTGGTTGTTCCGAGGAAACTAACATTGAGGCTGGTCACACCAGCCTCTTTGTAAACCTGCAATCGATCTTTAATAAAGCCTTCTGAACCTATCAGTGATGTCGCATCCAGATAGCTCTGTGGGATGGCAGCCTCTGCTTCTGACTTTCGACCTGATAGATACAGATTCTGAATAGCCTCGGCTTCTTCTTCGTAGCCATATTTACGGAATATCTGGTTATAGAAGTTTTTATCCTTGGCGCCCATACCACCAACATAAAGAGCGATACCTGGACGAGACATGTTTCGATAGGATTCTAGCCCTTCTCCCACCGCAACAGCGCCACCAGCATAGATTTCTAGTGGTGGTCGACCCAGGTCACGCTTGGCATTACCTCGCTTCAATGCGTCGCCCCAGACGGCCTCAGCGCCTTCTGCCATAAAGAAGGCTGGCAACCAGGCGTCAGCGAGTTCTGCGGTCATCTCCACACTCTTATCACCAAGGGTGGCGAGCGCGATAGGAATCTCGTCACGATAAGGGTGATTGATAATTTTTAGGGGTTTACCCAGACCAGTTCCCTGGCCTTCTGCAAGGGGGATCTGATATTTTTTGCCGTCGTACGCCAGCTTCTCTTCTCGTTTCCAGATATGGCGGCAGATCTCAATAATTTCCCGCATTCTTGTAATGGGTGCGTCATAGGGCACGCCATGGAAACCTTCAATTACCTGAGGACCAGAGGCACCAATACCCAACATGCAACGACCTTCCGAAAGCGCATCAACACCAGCGGCTGTCATTGCCAGCAGCGTGGGGGTACGGCTGTAAATATTTAAAATACCGGAAGCAATAGTGACCCGTTCAGTTTTTGCCGCTACATAACCCATGGCGCTAACACCATCGAAGGAATAGGCTTCAGGTATCC
>CBDUKY010000377.1:0-3634 GCA_965367925.1 uncultured Pseudomonadales bacterium
ATCTGCCATTTCTTAAAGAGTCGATCTCGCAGACCGGGTATCCGCAGTGGATTTAGAAATACGCTACTGCCAGGCGCAGCTACCAGCGCCAAATTCGATACACGGTACTTCTTTTCATAGTGGGATATGTCTATTTCATGCTCGGTACCTGAAGCGACATTTAGGCTACGCCAACTACCACTATTCGTAGTCTGAACTTTCGATTTACTCCGATAAGAATAGTGGGGCATCCGCTAACATTCCCAAACGCTAAAATTGCCGAGGCATTTTTCATGCCCCGGTCAAATGTTACTTCTTCACCTTAATCTTCGATCCGCCAGTACAACTACGAATGACCGTAATACCTCCAGAACTCGATGTTCCAGACGAACCACCCGAACTTCCTTCGCTTGTGGGCGCAGGCGCATCCTCATCAGGATCAGGTAGGGCAGCAATTGCCGCTGCTGCAGCGATAGCAGCACCGGCAAGTACTGGTCCCGAGACAACTAAAGCGAGACCAGCCAGCGCCAGTTGTAGCTGGATACCTTCATGAGTACTAATGTAGCCTCCGCTAACCACTCCTAACTCATCAACCGTTATTTCACGCATTTTTTTACCCTCACTAATTTACATTTTTTATCGCCAGATAGGCAAAATCCATCATTCTCGCAGTAAGGGGTTTTGTCTCGCCGTCTAATGCCCTAGTCTTTGTACGAGATATCCTCGAAGCACCATAAGATATCGTCGGCGTGTAACTGTGCCTGGATCAATACCTTTTCCATCATCAATTTCTCTGTGGGACCCAGAGCGCATAACTTAAGGAATGTCTATCTTTATGAAAGCGACCATCTCTAATCTATTTCGATACCCGGTCAAAAGTATGGGCGGCCACAAGCTAGATCGTATTAACCTCACCAACCTCGGTATTCCAGGCGATCGCGCCTGGACACTAAAAGATGAGGAGCGAGGCAGCATAAAAGGTGGCAAGCGATTCCCCGGGCTCATGAGTATGCAAGCTAGATTTATGGCAGAGCCAGATAGCAGCAATATTTCACCGGAAGTTCAGATCACACTAGAAGACGGTACAGTCGTTAGTTCTCATGATCCGCAAATTAACCAGATACTGACTGACGCCATTGGTTCGCCGGTGAGTATCTGGCCACTATTACCAAAGGAACAGCTTGATCACTACCGACGATTGCCACCGGAACCAGGCACCGATATGGAGCAGGCACTTCGACAGACGTTCGCAAGAACAGACGATGAGCCGCTACCTGACTTACATCTATTTCCAAAGGAACTTATTGAATTCGAGTCGCCACCTGGCACCTATTTCGATAGCTATCCTTTGTTGCTGCTTTCCCGCTCATCTCTCGCCACCATGCAAGCAACAACAAGCTCATCGGTGTTTGATATTCGACGCTTTCGACCAAATATTTTGTTGGATATAGACCAATCCGGTTTTCCAGAAGATGCATGGTCAGGTCAGGAGGCTAGACTCGGCGGTGCCAGACTGAAATTTGAAATTGCTTGCCCTCGATGTGTCATGGCGACCCATGGCTTTGCTGACCTGCCGAAGGACCCTGTCATCATGCGCAAGCTCGTTAGTGAAAATGAAGGTAACCTTGGTATCTATGCCAGTGTTATCGAGGCCGGTGAAATTGCTGTTGGTGACCAGCTAGAACTTCTCTAAATATTATTGTCGGAGACCCGAATATGCCCATGGATGCAAAAACACTCATTGCACTTGGTCTCGATAAAACTATCGATGCCGAGATTAACGGTCGGCAAAATGGTGTCAACAATGATCCCGCATGGGAGCGTCAATATCATCCCTGTCCAGAAGCAAATATCAGTGCGGACACACCCCGTGGAGAAGTACGCAAATTCGCCGACTGGCAGGAATCAAAAATATATCCTGGCACCCGACGTGACATCTGGGTTTATCACACTGCGACACTTACCGATAAACCACAAATCATCCTCTTTAATGATGGTGCCTGGTATCTGAGCCGCAAAGGTCCGGTCCAGGCAACCCATGTACTCGACACCTTGCATCACCAGGGAGAGATAGGCAGCACCATCGCGGTATTCATCACCCCTGGCATTCCTGACCATAAAGTGGAAGGCCCCATTGCTTCTTATGATGCACAGAATGCCCAGAGAAGCCATGAGTATGACAAGCTAACCCCTGATTACGGCAACTTCCTATTTCAAGAAGTGATCCCATTTGTTGAACAGCAACTTAATGTCATTGTTAGCAACCAACCGCAGCATAGAACCCTCTGTGGTATTAGTAGTGGTGGCATTGCTGCTTTTAACGCTGCCTGGTTACAACCAGAACAATGTCAGCGAGTGATCAGTCATTGCGGTTCATTTACCGACATCTGGGGTGGTCACAACTATCCCAGTTTAATTCGAAAAACCCCCAGAAAGCCCATCAGGGCTTTTCTTCAGAGTGGCGAAAATGACGCTAACACGCCCTTTGGCAACTGGGCACTCGCGAATCAAACCATGGCCGATGCACTGAACTATGCTGGCTACGACTATCGATTTGAGTTCGGTGTCGGCGGCCACAGTCTGAACCATGGCGGCGCTCTTTTCGCTGACACTCTGCGATGGCTATGGCGTTAGGCCATGGTATATGGGGTCGGATACGATTACGCCAGACGTAATCGTTTTTGCTTTGCCGCGGTTTAGAATGTTCGCAGGAGGAAGCCCATGCTTAAACTTTACTCAGCACCAAGAACACGTAGTCTTCGCATCGCCTGGCTGCTTGAAGAACTAGCGCAACCCTACGAGATTATTCAGTCTACATTCGTACCAACGACGGACAAGTTCTTTATTCAATCAACGCCAACCGGCAAATATCCAACAATAGATGACGACGGCTTCATCATGTTTGAGTCTGGCGCCATCATCGAGTATTTGCTTGAAAAATTTGCGCCAGGATCTTTGATGCCACCAGCCGGGACCAGAGAAAAGGGGCAATGCCTGCAATGGATGCATTTCGCTGATGCAACGGCATTCTCACCCCTGGGTATCGTGATCTGGCTTTCGGTTTATCGAGATGATGCAGCAAACCATCCAGCACTGGTAGAAGATGCCCGACTTAGAGCTAAAACTGGTCTTCAGCTGTTAGAAAATCACCTGGCCGATAAAACCTGGTTACTTGAAGAGCAATTTACCGCTGCCGACATTATGATGGGGTTCACTCTGATGGCAGCTAGCTTGTTAGGAATTGTGGACCCGGATTCAAATCTGTCCCGTTATCTCGACCGGCTACAGGCTCGACCAGCATTACAGATCGCACTTACTAAAACTGGTGGCTTTCAAGCTGCCTGACCCAGGCAGCTTGTTAGTGGCTGCCTCGTAACCGGAGCAGTGTGATACCTTAGGCGACATTGAGAAAATATACGGATCAATGGGCCAGATGTATTACGGGTGGAAAATTGTCGCAACCCTGTTTGTGACCTTGCTATTTAGTTCCGGATTAGGATTTTACAATCACGCTGTTATCCTACAAGCACTCGTTGCAGAGAAGGGACTGTCTGTCACCGTCGCCTCTATGGCCGTATCTATCTTTTTCCTTGCTAGCGGCATGGTGGGATTATGGATCGCCGCAGGGCTTGAAAGGTACGATGTCCGGTTGGTG
>CBDUKY010000378.1:0-3633 GCA_965367925.1 uncultured Pseudomonadales bacterium
TATCCAGGTGGTACCTGATTTGGCGAACGGGGTTACAACCACATCTGTCGGGCGGAGTTTTAGTTGCAGTCCTTTTTCAAAACCAGCCTTATCGAACATCAGGCTTTGAACCTGGGCCATTTCTTCAAGACTCTGTGGACGTTTTTTTACGCCTGGCATCAGCAGTTCCTTGTCTAAACTTAAGAGAATTTCCGACGTTTATTAAGAGGGCTAGCAGAGGCAGTAAGGGTTAGATCAGTCTGGTACCTGACAGCCCCGTCAAGCGAAGTTTGTTGGAGATGACGTTTGCCACTGTCGCTTCTGCAATTTCAGTTGTGATTTTTAAATACACTTCCTGCTTTTCGAGATCGATAATTTCATTGTGAATTTCTGCACCATCGAGGACCCATCGGAGCTGCTCAGGAAAGCCACGCAGCAAGCTATTCATCGCATGGATGGAATAGTTCGTGTCGACCTTGAACTGTTTTTCGTCTTCAAAAATATGATATCGGTAAATCATTTTATACGGCCATTTTGGCTTTGATGGCGTCATAGCTCTGATAGTCTACCAGTTCAAAGTCACTCATGAGGAAATCATCAATAGTTAATTGATTTCGGTCGGCGATTTTAAGCGCTGGCAGCGGGTAGGGTTCCCGTGAAAGCTGCTGTTTACACTGGTCTATCGCATCAAGGTAGATATGTGCATCACCAATGGTATGGATAAATTCTCCTGCTTCGAGACCAGTAATCTTCGCAATCATATGTAACAGCAGAGAGTAACTTGCGATATTTAGTGGTACCCCAAGAAACATATCAGCTGAGCGCTGGTACATTTGTAACGATAGCTTGCCACCGGCGACATAAAACTGGAAAAAGCTATGGCAGGGTGGCAGTGCCACATCTTTACTATCCACTTCACCGGGATTCCATGCATTAATAATAATGCGCCTGGAATCTGGATTGTGCTTGATCAGCTCGATAGCATCGTTAAGTTGATCCACTTCCTGACCATCAGCAGTTTTCCAGTGACGCCACTGTTGACCATAAACGCGCCCCATATCTCCATCGTTGGTATCAAGACCGCGACGTTTGAGATAATCCTCGTAGTTTAGATCCCAGAGTTTGTTGTACTGATAAATCTCCTTGAGGTCGCGGATATTGCCGGAACCTGAAACGAACCAGAGCAGTTCAGAAACCATGGATTTCCACACCAGTTTTTTGGTGGTCACAGCGGGGAAACCAGCCGCTAGATCATATCTGGCTTGCATCCCAAAAACGGAGATCGTGCCGACGCCGGTTCTGTCCGTTCGCTCATAGCCAGAATCGAGAATTTGCTGAATTTGTGAAAGATACTGTCGCAAAAGTTACTTACCTTAATGGGCCAGGAACGGGGCGTTTAGCCACACTTGGAGTCACCGCAGGACAGACAGGTCATACAACCATCCATCAGTATCATGGCCTGGGTATTACACTTCTTGCACAACTGGGCACCTGGTGGATAGCCTGCAACTTCAGCTGGGTCCTCTGCGTTCGCAGCGGGTGCTTCCACTGCAGCTCGCTTCTCGGCAATAAGGGCTTGATGCGCCTCGCTTAGTACTTCCGTTTTGATCAAACCACACTTCTTCATGTGGGTTTCTAGCACCTCACCAATCTCTGCAACCAGTGATGGCATAAAACGGCCGCCGCGTTTGAAGTAGCCACCCTGTGGATCAAATACCTGTTTAAGCTCATCAACCATAAACGTGGCATCACCGCCTTTTCTGAATACAGCACTAATCACCCGAGTTAAGGCAAGTACCCACTGGAAATGTTCCATGTTCTTGGAGTTAATAAAAATCTCAAATGGATATTCTTGTTCGTGCTCGGTACCAACATTCAAGACGATGTTGTTAATTGTGATGTACAGGGCATGATCACTAAGCGGTGTTTTAATCTTGTAGGTATGACCGCGAAGTTCTTCTGGTCGCTCGATTTCCTCATGCATGACCTCAGCAGATCGTGTCGCTTCCTGAGGCTCTTCATCTTTTTTGATACTGTAGTTAACGATCTTGCTGTTAATTTTAATCGGCATATTTATTGTCCTTTATTCACTAACCATTGAATGCGATTGGTTAGAATTTTCCGTAGTAGCCTTCTTTTAGGGCGTCGAATAGATTGGCGGCTGAATGAATTTCACCGTCATATTCAATTTCCTCGTTGCCCTTAACTTCTACTTTCGAGCCGTCTTCGAGGGTGAACTGGTAGGTGGTGCTTTCAAGATCTGCTTCCTTCACGAGTACCCCCTGGAATGCTTCAGGGTTAAAGCGGAAGGTGGTACAGCCCTTTAAGCCTTGCTCATAGGCGTAAAGGTAGATGTGCTTGAAGTCTTCAAAAGGATAATCAGTTGGCACATTGGCAGTTTTAGAAATGGAGGAGTCAATCCACTTCTGGGCAGCAGCTTGAATATCAACATGGTTAATCGGGCTAATATCATCGGCTGTTTTGAAATATTCTGGCAGCTTACACTTTTCATCATCAGAGTAGGGCGCTGCTTCGCTATTAACCATTGCTCGATAGGCCAATAACTCGAAGGAGAAAACATCGACTTTCTCTTTGGACTTTTTGCCTTCACGAATAACGTTGCGTGAGTAGTGGTGAGCAAAACTTGGCTCAATACCATTGCTAGCATTGTTTGCTAACGATAATGAAATGGTGCCAGTTGGAGCGATTGAACTATGATGAGTAAAGCGACAACCCACTTCGGCCATTTCTTCAATAAGGGCAGGGTCGATATCAGCAAACTTCTGCATGTAGCGGCTGTACTTGCTGTGCAATACCTTGCCCTTTAGCTTGTCACCTGGCTTATAACCATCTTCGGCAAGCTCAGGTCGCTTACGTAGCATAGCGCCAGTGACTTCGAACTCTTCTTCCATAATAGGCGCGCTGCCTTTTTCTTTTGCCAGCTCTACGCCTGTTCGCCAGCCTACAATGGCAAGCTCTTTGGTTACTTCTTCAGTAAATGCAACAGACTTTGTGTCACCATAGGACATGCCCATCATGGTGATAGTCGAACCAAGGCCAAGGTAACCCATGCCGTGGCGACGTTTACGATGAATTTCCTTTCGCTGTTCTTCCAGTGGTAGGCCGTTAATTTCAACCACGTTATCAAGCATACGGGTGAATACAGCCACGACTTCGCGGAACTCATCCCAATTAAAACGCGCCTTGGGGGTAAACGGATCTTCGACAAAGCGACATAGATTTACTGAACCCAGCAGGCAGCTACCATAAGGCGGTAGTGGTTGTTCGCCGCAAGGATTGGTTGCGCGAATATCTTCACAGTACCAGTTGTTGTTCATCTCATTGACCTTGTCGATGAGGATGAATCCGGGTTCTGCAAAATCATAAGTAGAAGACATGATCATGTCCCAGAGACGTTGGGCTTTCATGGTCTTGGTAATGCGGCAGGCCACGAGACCAGCTTCATTGGTGACATACTTATCTTTGACTGGGAAATCACGCCACAGCACATTGCTTGTGTCGTTCAGATCGATGCCGTCGGTTTCAACTTCTTCCGGGGTCATGGGGAAGCTAAGTGGCCATTCGGCATCATTCTTAACTGCTTCCATAAATTCCTGGGTAATAAGCAGGGAAAGGTTAAATTGACGTAATCTG
>CBDUKY010000379.1:0-3625 GCA_965367925.1 uncultured Pseudomonadales bacterium
TATGCAGACCAACTTGAGCGGCACCTTTTACACGATTAAGCATGCTGGTATCGCTATGGCTCGAAACAAACAGTTGCCCGCCTCTGGCGGTGCTATCTGCGCGATATCTTCCATCGCCGGGGTTAGAACCCACCGATTTATGGGGCCCTATTGTGTCAGTAAGGCAGGTATCGATATGCTGGTTCGTAACTGCGCCGATGAGCTTGGTCGTTCAAATATCCGGGTAAACAGTGTTTGCCCTGGGCTTGTGGATACTGAAATCGCCGCTGGTCTTATGACCACAGAAGAAGTCCATGCTGACTATATCGATTGTATGCCACTGGCACGAACAGGTGTGGTTGACGATATTGCAAATGCCGTTGGTTTTCTTTGTAGCGCCAACGCCAGTTGGATAACTGGCGTTAGCCTGAGTGTGGACGGCGGCCATCATCTACGCCGCGGTCCAAACGTCGAACCTTTTTCAAGAATGCTATTTGGTGACGATATCACCGAGGGGAGAGTTTAACCTCCCCAGCTGTCCCAGTGCATAATGGTAGAAGGATCAGGTCGTTTTGCTCGTTTAAAATCTGTGCCTTTGGTATAGGCGACTGGCAACAAGGCGATTTGTAGCACATCGTCAGGAATTCCCAGTAGTTCTGCAGCCAGGTGGCCATTAAACAGGTGCAATGAGGTTAAGCAAGAACCCAGACCACGGGCCCGAAGCGCTAGCTGAAAACTCCATACTGCAGGGAAAATAGAACCCATCATCGCCGCAATACCTGCCACTGGTGTACCCTCAGGTGGTTTACCTTGTAGACAAGGGATAACGTGGATGGGTGCGTGTTGCAGGTTGTCAGCAAGAAATTTTGCTGAATCAATCACCCGGCCAGTCTGCTTATCACCAGAGGTTTCAGCCATATTGGTTTGTGCTGCAAGATAATCACCTGCCGCCATGCGATAGATCTCAGCTAACCTCTCACGCTTCGCTGCATCTTCAACAATAATCCAGCGCCAGCTCTGTGCGTTGGTGCCGGTTGGCGCTTGTTGGCTTAGATCAATGCACTCTTCAATAATGCTTCGTGGTACTGGCTTATCAAAATCGAGACGCTTACGTACTGCTCTCGTGGTCGAGAGCAATTCATCGGTCATGGCCAAATCAAATTCCATACTACTTTCCTCTTTAGAAACAAATTAATGGTAAAAAAGTATCTATTCTTGCAAAAGTTCCGGCACCAACTTGAAGACATCTACATTTGTGCCCATGCCTATGTGGCTGCCTAGAATTTCAAAATGTTCTACGTCTGGGCTCACATCGTCAATACAGGCTTGCCAGCTAACGACACCATCAAGTTTGCTATAGATAGCTCTGATCGGTACTTGAATCTCCTTTACCTGACGTTGCCGCAATAGTGCAGACATCGCCGCCCTTAACCGGTGAACCAATCGTAATCACCCTGTCCACATGCTCTGGTGCGTCTCTGGCTATTTCTCTCGCCAGGATGCCGCCTCGACTCCAACCGACTAGCCTGACCTTCTGACCCGATTCAGCTGCCATGCTGGCCACAATCTCGTGTAGCGGTGGTAGCAGATCCAACATGCGAATACGGTTAACCCCCTGTCCCCAGCCTTTCACCTTGTAGCCAATGCTGGACAGAAACTCTCGCAGCACCAGGGTAGATGTATCGTCGGCCATAAAGCCAGGTAGCACCAGCACAGGCTCTCCATGGCCTTTTACGGCCTGCAGCCGCAGTAGTGGAAACTGCAACATAAGCTGGGTTGCCTCAAGACCTACCCGGCCTTCCAGCATCCGTAACAACATGCCCGGTGGGTGAAGTCTATCGCTCATAGGTGTTCCTGACTGGTGAATGTAGGTCCACTTGCCTTGTCCGGCAAATTGGCATCGAGGATTGCATATCAACATTAACCTTGTAAAGATAAAAGCAGGAGCGATGCCATGAGCAAAGAAAACACAAGAGCAAGATTTACCTCTATTGCAAATTCTAAAGAGGAAGACATTCGATTGGATGAAGCGGCACTGGTGATTGCTGCCGAAACTGAATCGGATTTTAGTATCGAGTCCTATCTCACAAAGCTTGATGAGATGGCATTACGCTTTGAAAACCTGGACAGTAAGGCCACCCAGTTTGGTGTGCCGCTCGCTAGCCTGATTGAGTTTATCCATAAGGAAGAAAACTTTACCGGCAACGTCAGAGACTACTACCAACCTGCAAATAGTTATCTGAATCGGGTAATCGATACCAGAGTCGGTATCCCCATCAGCCTTGCACTCATTCACATCGCCCTCGCTGAAAGGTTAAACATCCCGATTGAGGGGGTGAATTTCCCAGGCCACTTCCTGATTAAATATGGTTCAGAACCGAATCTAATGGTTGACCCTTTTAGTGGTCGGATCTTAAGTGAACCCGATTGCGCAACCTTGTTAAAACAAATCGCCGGACCAAAGGCAGTGCTTCAACCTCACTACTTTGACGCTGCCAGCAAGAAAGATATTCTGATCAGGATTCTCGACAACCTGAAACAGATTTTCTGGCAACGAAAGGCCTGGGACCAGAGTAAGCTGTGTATTGAACGGCAACTATTGCTGCGTCCAGACGAGGGGGAATATACGGTTCAACTCGGTGCTGTATATGAGATGCAAGGAGACTTGCAACTTGCCCAGCATACCTACACGGATGTTGTGCAACACTCAGAGGATGAACAAATGCGTAAGATCGCCAGCAAGAGACTGCTGGCCATGCAGCCGGATAGCCCCACGATTCACTAGCAGCGCTACCGCAACATAAAGCTAGCTATCTGAATATTTACTTAAGGTTTGTTCTCGAACGCCTAGTAACGCCTGCAAGTACATGGCGTCATCTAATTTACTTAGACGTTCCGCTTCCTGCATGGCGTGATACCTTGCATCACGATAGTTAGATAGCGTTACATCAAGAAAGCCTGCTTCACAAGCTTGATCAGGCGAATACATGCGAGACAGCGCCGTCGCCGCGAAGCGGTCCCTGGTGTTTAACCGATCCGTCGCAAGATCCAATGCCAGACTCGAAAGGGGCACACCATTTGCCACTTCTGATAGACCAATCTTGCCACTTTGACTCACCCCAACCCGATAGTCAGACACAAGTAATATCAATGCCCCTGCTGCAGCCGCGTGCCCTGCACACAAGCTAACAATTCTCAGCCTGCTGCGATAAAGGTTAAGCAATAATTCTCCTGTATCCCGCAGTAGCTTTTCGGCTTCCTCACTGGCAGTTTGCAGAACACCTGTGTCCAGCCCCGCGGAGAAAGATCGACCGTTGCCCTCGATTACCAGCGTACTCACTTCACTGTTCGACTCGACAAATTGTAATGCCTGAATAAACTTCGACAGCATGATCGGTGTGATGATATTCAAGCCACCATCATCTATTACAATATGGGCAACAGAGCCATTGATATGTGTGCTTAGCATCTAGGCGTTACTTTCCAATAGTTCAAGTGCTGCTTGCGCACGGAGTGCAACCCCTTCTTTCTGACGATCTAGATCCACTTCTCTGTCTTTACCCATAGCACCCATGAGATAACGTTTGTATACCCCCTGACCAATGGCCGCAAGACGCCAGTGGGAAAAAGCGCGGTAATAGTTGAT
>CBDUKY010000380.1:0-3616 GCA_965367925.1 uncultured Pseudomonadales bacterium
GGTAAGCGTGTCGGTGTAATTGGTACCGGCGCATCCGCAGCCCAGGTCATTACAGCCATTGTCGATGATGTAGATACCTTGCATGTATTTCAACGAACACCGACCTGGTGTTTACCCAGGGACGATGAGCCAACCCCACCCGAGATGATCGAACAGTTTAAGGCTGGTGGTTACAGCGAAAAGCTTCGATATGTTGATTGGAAAGAAGAATTACCTGCCGATACTGAGGTCGCATTTTCTTTTGAGGCCTTACATGATGAAGTCCAAAATAAAGCGATTTGCGACATGATTGAAGCCCGACTTCGATCGGAAGTAAAAGACCCAGAAATCGCTGACAAGCTCACTCCTGACTATCCGTTTTTCTGTAAACGGGCACTTTTTATCGATGACTACTACACCACCTTTAATAAGCCTAATGTCACGCTTGTCGCTGACAGTGGCGGTGTTGTCGCCATCAATGAAACTGGGCTTGAGATTGCCAGAGGCGAGACCTTCGACCTTGATGTCATTATCTATGCAACAGGTTTTGACAGTAATTTCATCCCCTTCCTGATTGAAGGAAGAAATGGCGTGACACTGGCTGATAAGTTTGGTGCCAATGAAGCAAACAACTTCCAGATGACCCACCCTCATTCACTCTGGGGTATCCATGTTGATGAGATGCCAAACATGTACATGATGATTGGGCCACAAAGTCTAAACCCGGTAACCAACGTCACTCTGCTGTGTGAACAGCAATCAAAATATATCGCAGACCTTGTTGCCAAAATGAAAGCCAACAAACACCACCAGGTTGAACCAACCAAAGAAGCGGTCGAATCCTGGACTAATCTCTGTGAGTCCACTGCAGAGGGTAAGGTATGGCTGCGTTGTAACAACTGGTATATGAAAACCACTAAAACTGATGCTGCCAAGGGTCGTGAAAGATCTACCGGCATGTGGATGGCATCTTATGCCGACTACTTAAAGCATGTGCTGGGCGGCGAAGGTGGCAGCCAGGAAGAGTTGCTAGCATTTAGCTAGTCACCTTTTCCAGGTCAGCTAATTGTTTTAAGACCCTACCGGGAATCAGCAACTATTGTGGCTGATTCCCGACCTTTCCTGCCTACCCTTTCTTCGGAATCTCTACCTGCAAGCTGTTTCACATGGCTTGTTAATGCAGAGAGAAATAGCTTCTCGCTAGCCTCGATTAGCCTGCTCCAACCCCGTATCCACAAACGTGAGAGGAGATGCTAGCCAAATACAAACAGCAAGCGGCGCTAAGCGAGACAGCTAAGGATCTGGTACCAGGGTTTGAATCGTTGCTATGCGTTCAGTGCCCTTTTGGCAAGCAGTGGCAAGCAGCCACTGCATCTGAACGCACGCACTCTTGAGGTGGTTAACCTCTGCTAGCGTGTCGACGTCGACTGGTCACTAGCAGAGTACAACCAAATAGAAATAACGCAGCAATGGCTGGTGCAGGGACTGATACCACTGGCTCATTGTAGCCGTACTGATGAAACTCTCTTGCACCTGTATAGCTTTTGGCAGCAAAAGAACCATCAAACACGCTACCACCAAAGGTATCCGCATTCATGGCTAGAACCGCACCACGCATTGCCAGGTTAGCAAAATCGATAAAGGTTGCTTCGTAGAAGTTCCAGATGATGTTTTCTTCGCCGATTGCAGTAAAACCACTAGATGCGAGGTTGACGCTTGTCAGAACATCAATGGAAGAACCACCAACATTGATGATGACGGACTGAGCACCACCAGCATTGAGTTTCAAGGTGGTATTCATGGCAAAGATATCAGCAGCATCAACATTAAAAACACCAACATCGTCAGTACCGGTATAAGTCAAGGTATCGCCAACAAAAGCACCATTGGCGGCTAATCCTTGATAGGTTGCGGACTGATCGAATAGGTCTGCTAACAGCGGTGCGATTGTCGCCGATGTGAAAGAAGGATCTTGAGTGACTGATCCGCCGCCATTCATGTTCAGGTTCATGACATTAACATTGCCACCGACCCGGACACTCTTACCATTATTTACATTGACGTTTTGTGCCGTGATATCTCCAACCACAGACAGACCTACAGGATTGGCAAAACTCCGGGTCGCAAAGGTAGGTGAATTCGTACTAACAACGGAGCCACCGATCAGGGTTGCACCTTCAACCTCACCACCTTGATGATTGTAGTCACCGGTCAGGATCAGGTTGTAATCATTTAACGGGGTTGCGCTTGCCTGACTGCCAACGACTAGCAACATCATGACCAGGACAATTTTTGGGATATTCAATTCACTTAACCTCTGTATTGCAACTAACAAATTGAGGCTTTTAGTCACCTCAAAACAACGAACAATTATAACAAGCAGGAATCACGCCATCATCCTAAGTATTTGTTTTTATTGATATTGACCTAAAATCCCCAAACCGGGCCTGGACCAGGTGTAAACTTTTCCGACACTTCTTGTCAGGCCTTGTGACCATTTATTTTAGTGCCCGACTATCACCGAGTAGCAATCGACCCACGTCACCCTCAACATTAAAGCTGGTTATAAACAGATAGGCTGTCAACACAGGCGCACCCCCTAAAAAACCAAGGAGTCCAAGTGCTAGACCAGCAGGTGAGAACTGATGACGCCAGGCCAGCCAAAAGCCAGAAAGCAGTAACATACCCATAAAATCCAGATTAAATTGGCCCGGCCAGGCCATTTCTGCGATATCACCAAAGAAAACCTGAAACAGGGTAAACCCCTGACTCATCAGTACAGGTAGTGTGTAGAGGGTGATTGTTGTAAAAATCAGCAGCAGAAGAATACGAAATGCAATCATAGGACGCCCTGTTATCGTTGTTATTTAGATCAGGTCTAGGTTGACCAGCAAGAGATTGTGAATCAATGACCTCTGACGTAATCACTTTACGCTGTTATTTGCTACTATGGCTACCTGTTCATACCGTTGATCCATCCACTCCATCACCACGGTATCGAGGCACAAGGAAACATGGCGGAAACCCCAGCTCTAACCCGAAAGGTGGACGTCTATGCACGCTTCTTACCAGAGCTCATTATTGAGAATGTTGCCGAGGAAAAACTCGCAGATATTGCGGGTCTTGAACACTTTGGCTGCGCGGTTATGTTTGCGGACATTTCAGGTTTCACACCCCTGGCTGAAAGTTTTGCCGCTGAAGGTGCAGTAGGCGCCGAGAAACTCACCGCCACCCTGAATGCCTATTTCTCCCATTTGATTGGCATCATCTACAAGCATGGTGGTGATGTGGTTAAGTTTGCTGGTGATGCTGTACTTGCCATCTGGCGAGACGGTAGCGATGACAAGGATCTCGCCTATGCTAGCTGGCGGGCCGCTCAATGTGGTCTCGCTATTCAGGACGCCCTCAAAGACTATACCGCCGGCAAGGTAAAACTTAGTTTACGAGTCGCAATCGGTGCGGGTCAGGTCAATATTGTCCATGTGGGCGGTGTGTTCAATCGCTGGGAGTTTCTAATCGCCGGCCGGCCACTTTCACAGGTTAGCCTCGTCAGTGACGACATTAGCCCAGGGGTTGTTGGTTTATCCACAGAAGTCTGGCAACTGCTGAACAAACACACGACAGCGAGTCCCGAAGG
>CBDUKY010000381.1:0-3613 GCA_965367925.1 uncultured Pseudomonadales bacterium
CTTAAGTTAAGATCATCGTAATCAAATACATGCTCTTCAACGACTTTTCTTACCCGCTCCGCCAATGCAACTGCAGCATCCAGGGGCGCGCCTCGCATTAAGAACACAAATTCCTCTCCACCCCAGCGGGCAAAGACGTCATAGCCTCTCGCTTCATGTTCAACTAACTGGGCAAGATTTTTAAGCACAAAGTCACCAGCAGGATGCCCATAGGTGTCGTTTACGTGTTTGAAATGATCAATATCGAACATGACGATACTGAGACCAGCCTTATTCCGCCGGTTGTAATCGAATTCTTTTTCTAATAGCTCAGAAAAATAACGCTTGTTATAGATCCGTGTTAGCCCATCCTTTACTGCCATATTGCGCAGCATCTGATGGTATTCAGTATCGTCTTCATCCTGAAAGCTAAACTTGAAGGTAATGTTACCGAGAGAAACCTTATCCCCCTCTTGCAACAAGCGCGGTCCGCTGATCAGTTCCTTGTTAATAAAGGTGCCGTTGGTACTACTCAGGTCGGAAATAAAGAAGCCTTCGAGACGGTTTATGACCATGGCATGGCGCCGGCTGATACTTATATCTGATATGGTCAGATCAACATCATCACTGCGGCCAATCATGGTCACATCATCAGTGAGTTCGTAGACTTCACCAATATAATCACCCTTGATCATAACCAGACAGGGTCGCTTGATATCCGCACTTGGAAGCGCGGCCTGGGTTGACTCGTCAAATCTGTATTCAGTGTTATCCGACATACCCAAATTATGGTTCGTATCCTGACTCCCGAGTATGCACCCAGTAGCGGGGCAAAATCCCCCCTGATTTGTCAGGACTTTGTAAGCGAGCGCTATCTGCCGTAGCGCCTATCCCTCTGTTGATAGATTCTAATTGCCCGCCAGAAATCGATTTTTCGAAAGGCTGGCCAGAAAACTTCCGTGAAATATAGCTCTGAATAGGCACTCTGCCAGGACAAGAAGCCGGATAACCGCTCCTCACCGGAGGTGCGGATAATAAAGTCTGGGTCAGGTATACCCTCGGTGTAGAGGTACCTGGAAAAGGCCTCTTCAGTAATATCTTCGATATCTAGCTCGCCATTTTTGGCTTCGAGGGCGACTTTTTTCACGGCATCGACAATTTCCGCCCGGCCACCGTAGCTGATAGCGATATTAAGTTGAAATCGGTCATGATCTGCCGTCTGAGCCTCGATTTTGTCGATTTCGGCCACCATTTCGTCGGACAGATCCGATCGCCGGCCAATGACCTTTACCTTGACGCCCTCCTCCATAATGACGGGATCTACCTGATAATCCTTCAGTTTCTGAAGAATGAGCTTCATAAGATAGCTAACTTCCTCGTCACTGCGGTTGAAGTTTTCAGTAGAAAAGCCATAGAGAGTGACGATTTTTACCCCGAGATTCCGGCACCACTCTAGAAATTCCTCAAGATTTTCTGATCCCGCGGTATGGCCCTCGTTGGTATTGGCAAGCCCTCTAAATTTTGCAAATCGGCGATTACCATCAACGATGAGGCCAATATGGTGAGGCATCCGGCCAGCATTGATTTGACGCCAGAGAAAGTACTCGTAAACCCTATAAAAAGGAGACAGCGGATTCATGTATTACAGGTCTTATTTAAAGTGGCTGGATTATTCCAGACACTGACCTAAATCGCTATCGCCAGTGATAGATTTCCCTGCTGTCTGGGCGCTTTAGCCTGGTCGCCAGTTGCCGTGGAAGCCAAAAGGTACACGATGATCCAGATATGCCTTCGCCAGAGGTCCCGCTGACAGGTTTTCAGCATCTAGCACCAGCAGGTGTGATTTATCCGTGGTCGCATCGTAAACATTCGACAATAGATACCCTTCCCCCTCTTTTGCATCGTCAGACCTCGGTACAAATATCGCCTCACCAGTGACAAGCTCAGTAGGCATGGAAAATTGATCAATTTTTCCGGACCGATGATCAATGCTGGCAATATTGTTAAAACCATCGCCCCTGGCATCTGGTGCCTGCCGCAACATATAGCCAATCGAATAATCGTGGCACGCAAAGCGTTCATCCAGGCGGCCAAACTCTGAACCATGATCATCGAGTTGCTCAACCTTGTATTCATCGGAGTTGCTGCTCATATCAAGGGTCCACCGGTTCAGCACAGCATATGGTCGCTCTGGTTTACCCATTGAGCCATCAGCATTGGGGAACAAAGGCGCTTGCTGGTATTCAGCGACATCACAGGTAATCACATCGCCATCATTGAAGGAATTCATAGGATGGAATACGTAACTGGCATCAGCTTTAAACCAGCGAATTTGGTCAACGGTGCCCCTTCTTGGCATGACACCAATCTGATTGCCCATCTCTGGTTCCCAGGCGAAGGCGGGCTTACCGCTCATGGCGCGTTCGAGAGACCCCGTTAGTGGCATGATCGGAAAGATAATAAAATCTTTCGTTACCATAAAGTCATGGACCATCGACGCATAGGGTGCATCAAAGAATTGTGAAGAGACTAGCTTGCCGCTCGCATCTACCGTATGCACGGACATCTTGGCTGACAAGGCACCATCAACACTGTATCCAAAGAACACCATTTCACCATTGGTTGGATCAATCTTTGGATGGGCCGTCATGGGTCCGACCAGTGCATCATCGAATTTCCAGGCGCCAATAGACTCCAGGGTAACCGGGTCCAATTCAAAAGGTGCATGCCCCTCTTCCAGTGCAAGCAATTTGTTCCCATGCCAGATCACATTGGTATTACCGGTGCCGTCAGTTTGCATACCAGCGACACTCGGGTCTGTATCCATTGGATTCAGACCATTAAATAGACTCTTACCAGCTTCACGCTCTAGCTTCCATTTGATCGTCCGGTTCCATCGATTCTTATAGGACACCTTGCCATTTTCGATATGAAACGCGTGCAACATGCCATCACCGGCAAACCAGTGATGCTCTCCTCTCGGTGCGAATTGTGGATTAGGGCCATTACGATAAAAGGTCCCGAACAGGTCTTTCGGGATTTCACCTTCTATGACGAGATCATGGGCATCACATTCCATTTGTAGCGGTGCATAGCCGCCAACAAGATTTGGATGGTTTGGTAGAGGTTGTGCCATGGGAAGCTCCAAAAGACGATTCAATTATCCCAGTCTGCACTATTCCTGTGCGCTTCGCAGCCTATTGAGACCAATCTGTTTGCAGCGGGATAACTTGCGAATATCCCGGACGAAACCTAACCGTAGGACTCGCCCCAGGTGTCTTTATAGGCCATCTTTTCAATGGGGCGGCGGGTAATTGGTCCATGCCCTTTAAGCACTGGATAACCTATTGGAACCAGACCACAGGTTCCCCATTCAGCGGGAATATCTAGCAGGGCCTTTATTTCAGCTTCCTTAAAGCACAATAGCGTTGTCAGCACACAACCAAGCCCCTCGGTACGACAGGCTAGCATCACATTTTGCACTGCAGTATAAACAGAACCACCACCGACCACTGAAGGTCGGTCTAGATTTGCATCGGTAATAGCCATGGTCGATGGATTAAAACAGAACAACAATAACGCCGGTGCCTCGGCCATGTGGCTCTCCCCCATGGGGGCGCTGGGCGTAAGCCTT
>CBDUKY010000382.1:0-3606 GCA_965367925.1 uncultured Pseudomonadales bacterium
GTTGATAACCGCTTACAACTGCGCCGCCGACACCGAGGTTAGTAGCATGACGGATAAGTTCAAGTCGCTCATCGTGAAACTTTGACTCGATAACATCGGCTGACTTTTCAGGGCAAGCATCATCAACGCAAATGATATGCGCTACATCCGATGGAATCCGTGACAGTACATCTAATATTTTTGTTTTTACACAGTAACAGGGGATAACCACGGCGATTCGAGTCTTCGTGGTTTCGTTAGCTGCTGGTGCTGGTATCGCGATTGTGACAGGACTAACTACAGGCATACTCCTACAAATCACTACATAGGGTCGAGAATAATAGATGAATTAATCAATAGCCAGAGACAAACGGTCGATCTGGTTTTTGTTGAAATATTTTTTGATTGCAGCTAGTTGCGAAGATGGTAACAATGCAGGCCTGTCTTTACCTCAACATGGGGAAATATATGAGCGTCAAAAGTATTGTCACGTCACCTGGAAAATTCACCTATGAGCAATATCATTTCTCCAATGCGATGCTAGCCGACGGCTTTCTCTTTTGCTCTGGTGTACTCGGGCTTGATGAGCAGGCTAAACCACCTGCGGATCTGGAAACAGAATTTACGCTAGCTTTTGAGGCGGTTGGTGAAGTCCTAAAGGCTGCTGGTGGTGACTTTAGTAACATTATCGAATACACCACTTATCACGTGGGCTTACAAGAAAATATGGCCAGCTTTATGGCAGTTCGAGATCGATATCTTAAAGCGCCCTGGGCAGCATGGACCGCCATTGGCATCACAGAACTGGCAGTGCCTGGCGCACATGTTGAAATTCGCGTGACGGCGAAAATTTAACCAATGTTATTCATAGCCTCTGATGATGTGACCAATTTTGGCTGCATCATCAATCTTTAAGATGACATCCCGTTCCAGAAAAATCCGCCCTTGAATCTCGGAGTCCGCATCGACAACCAGCGTTGGCCTGTCACGGCGATTGTCATACTTGTTTGAAAAAGTGTCTTTAAAGACGACATCTCCTTTTACCAGGGTGCCCATCAGTCGAATACTGCCATTAGTTGTTTCAACGTCCCTACCAACAATTGCATCGGCTAACTGAATGTCTCCGTTAACCGTACGTACATCCTCGCCAATGGACGCGCCAGAGCGTAACTTAATACGCCCATTGATAGTAGTTAAGTTAGCTTCTACCAGTAGGTTCCGATCCGACCGGATGCTGCCATTGACTGTGTGTGCCTCACGAATCATGACGTCCTGTTTAAACCGTATTTCACCGTTGGTTGATTTGACTGCGCCAGCAATGACATTGCTATCTAGTGCAACGTCACCATTTACTGAACGAATATCACCTACTTTTTCGTTATCGTCGATGTGGATGTTACCGAGCATACGTGTCACATCTGGTAGATTATCAGCGTGAACACTACTGGTCGTGAATCCACTACCAGCAATAATAGTCAGACAGGTTACTACTGCGTATCTTGAAACATTTTTCATGGCCAGCCGTCATTTCTCATCTCGATTGAGGTTTTGACGTAAGCAGGATTGGAAAGGTTTAAACCAGCAAACCTAAAACCAGGCTTCAATGTGATGGTTTACGCTTTTTGCAGCTTACTTTCCAAAAGGGATAGACAATGCTGCCATCTTCGCTAATCCATTCGCCACGCCAGTCAAAACCGTCCATTGAAATGTTAGAAAAGGTCAGCGTTGAATGACCAGGGATATTATTGCCGGGGGCAACCTGAGCCTGTTTCAAGACGATATCATCACCGACCATACCACCAGACCAGACGCCGCTAGAATAGGCAGGCATTGCGAAAAAGGTAACCTGCCATTGCTTAGATGCAGTGTCATAGATTCTGACGTTGCCGTTGGTGGTTGTACCACTCCGGCCTGAATCGATAATGCCGTAGCCGTTCAGGGTATATTTCGCATCCCAGGTTCTCGTTGACTCTACCCAGGTATCAGACCCTGGTTGTCGGCGTGAATTGATACAGTCATTCTCACCAATCATAAAAGCAAACTGACTTATTTCTGGTGGCGCATCGGGGTTTGGCCGGCCAAAAGGATGCTCGCTACTTGGTTCATAGCGAAGGACGTCTTGCCGGGCAAATGCGGCGTTACTGGTCAATAATAGTAAACCAAGACCAAGGGTAAGGAGGCTTGTTTTCATTGTTGTAGAACCTCTGATTTTCTTCGGTTAAAAGCTATTGCACCTTGTTAGTTCTAAATTTGCCAGGGTTTGTTCAGCCGCCTATTGCAAACCCTTGCAAAATGCCCCAGAAAAGCGCTGCCGACTGGCCAATGTTGCAAGAATAGTCGGGTTAATCTCCGCTAGTCAGGGCCAGAGATAGCGGGATATGTGGACCTGATAAAGGGGTATACTTGATGAATGACTAAAACACTCAGTGCATTTCGACTAGGCGACGTGAGGGGCGTTTATCCTACTGAGATCGATCCTGCTTTTGCCCATGAGTTTGCTCATGGCTTTATCCACCAGTTTGAGATTAAGGGTACCGTAGCAATAGGTCGCGATATGCGGCTGTCTAGCTTGCCCTTGCAGGAGGCCTTGCAAGAAGGTTTCCTTGAATCAGGCATTAACGTGGTTGATCTTGGCTTGTGTGCCACGGAACTGGGCTACTTCGCATCATCTATGGCGGATATCTCCGCTGTGATCATCATCACTGCCAGCCATAACGCTGAAAAATACAATGGTTTCAAATGTGTGCTGAATGGTGGTCGAGGGATTAACTTCGACAATGGTCTGAAAGATGTGATGCAGTTGATGTTGTTAGGGCATCGCAATCCACTGAAAAAACGCGGTGAGATGAGTCAGCGGAATTGCCAACAACAATACATCGAATTTCTCAAACAACGCTTTGATTTATCGACCCTGGCTGTTGGGAATATTGCGCTCAATGGTCTTAACGGCACGGCATCGACTTTGGCTGCAGACCTCGTCAAGGCGTTTAAATTGCCCGTCACCTGGTTTCGAAAAGAACCAGGCCCGATTCCGGAGGAAGGTGCCGACCCTGTTAATCCCGCACTTCGTATGCAAATGTTTGATTTTATGCAGTCTGCTGAATTTAGCCTCGGGGTCGCCTGGGATGGTGATTGTGACCGCTGTGTGTTTTTTGATGGTGCAGGCAGGCATGTCCCTGCTTACTACATGGTTGGATTTTTAGCGGAACATCTTCTGAGGCAACATGGTGGTGGCGCGGTGGTGTACGACACGAAGGTTTGTTGGAACATTCTTGATGTGATCCGAAACAATAATGGTATCCCTATTCCCTCGGAAACGGGTCATGCCTTTATGAAACGGAACATGAGGAAGTCGAAAGCCGTCTATGGTGGAGAGCTTTCATCTCATCACTATTTTGGTGATTTTTTTGGCTGCGATTCCGGCATGTATGCCTGGCTAAAGGCGGCTGAGTTTATCAACCATCAGGATTTACCCATAGAAGAACTGGTTTTTCGGCGCCGGGAAAAGTTCAAGTCTACCCCAGAGCTTAGCCTGTCGCTGACAGATGTTGATCGTGCGTTTGCTGATCTACTTGCACACTATGGAAAACAAGCTAACGAAATTGATCAGTTGGATGGTCTCGGGTT
>CBDUKY010000383.1:0-3592 GCA_965367925.1 uncultured Pseudomonadales bacterium
GTCCAACATGAGGAACTTGCAAAGGGTCGCTTTCGCGGTATCCGCGATGCAGGTGCCCATGCGGAGTTTCCTGAAGCGCTACTGATTGCTGGCCGCGCACCTGCGAGACTGTATAGCCAGGCATCTTTCAGAGAGGGTATGAACCGACTTGGTAAGATGGGCTACACCTTTGACACCTGGCACTACCATTATCAAAATCAGGAGTTTTACGAACTGGCAAAAGCTTGCTCTGAAACCCAGATGATTCTTGATCACTTCGGCACACCACTCGGTGTTGGTCCCTACGAACCACAAAAGGCACAAATTTTTTCCCAGTGGAAAAAGGACATCAAGGCGATTGCGAGTTGTGACAATGTGGTCGCAAAAATTGGTGGTCTAGCAATGCCTGATAATGGCTTTGGTTGGCACACCAGAGATACACCACCCACATCTGATGAATTTGTTGCCGCACAACGAGAATACTATTTATACACCATCGAATGTTTTGGCCCTGAGCGATGCATGTTCGAAAGTAACTTTCCCGTCGACAAATTCTCTATTTCATACCCTGTGCTTTATAACGGCTTGAAAAAGATCGTCGCTGATTTTAGCGAATCAGAAAAAGACACCATGTTTTATGGCACAGCTAAACGTATCTATCGACTATAAGCTTGATCTTTACTAATCGCATCAGATACTAAAACAGACCTGCAGATCGGGTGGTACAAGCGCCGCTCGATCTGCGCTTATTTTGCTGGCAGACCAATAAAACGACAAAAAATGCCAGTATCTACTGTATTTCTGCCACAAGGCGAAAGGATACGGTGACATTCATCCTGCGAATATTACCTGTGAGTGAATTGCGGGTATCTGGCCACCCACCTAAGATCGAAACCAGAATTTACATCGGAGAAAACCATGCGTTTGAAGCTTGAAATTAACAACAATGTCGCCGTCATCACCATGGATGATGGAAAGGTCAATGCCCTCGACAATGACTGGTTTAAGCAAATGCTTTCACTGCTTGATCAGGTCGAAGCCAGTGATGCCCATGCCCTTGTACTAAGCGGCCGCGAAGGTATCTTTAGCGGCGGTCTAAATGTGAAATGGCTACCCACCATGGATAAGCTCGCGCAAACAGAATTTAGCCAATTGTTTAGTAGCACATTGATTCGGCTTTACCAGTTTCCAAAACCCACCATTGCCGCCCTGACAGGTCACGGTATTGCCGGTGGTTGTTTATTAGCCTGTGCTTGTGATCAACGGCTAGCGGTCGCAGGAGAATATAATATCGCCATGAATGAGGTCTTGATCAACATGACCATCCCAGGCTGGGCAATTAGGATCATTCAGGATGTCATTCCAAAACCCTATTCAAATGATGTATTGAATCTGGCGAAATTTGTCTCTTTCGACGAGGCGCACACACTGGGGGTAATTAAGGCGATCTATCCCGATATTGATAGCTTGATGGAAAATGCACTTAAACTTGCTGGAAGCTACAGTAATATATCCCTACGGGACTTCGCCGCCACAAAACGACAAGTTAGACCCCTTTAATCCCCAACAATTCGACGAATAGAAAACACACATGGGTAACATTTCTACCCATGTGTGTATAATCCGCCCGGCATAAAAACCCTGACCTACCAGGCAAGCCTGCTTCTTTCTTAATTTTCGATCATCCGCTCATGTCTCTATTTAAAATATTGCTTGTCGCTGCGTTCCTATTTTGCAGTGTCGATCTATCTGCCAGCACGCCTGACAGGGAACGACTCGATCGCATTGAGCAGCTAGTCACCAGAGGCAACCAGTTTCGGCTAAAAGGCAACTTTGAAGCAGCTAACCAGATTCGAGATGAGTTGCTTGCCACCTTTCCCGATGATCCAGCAGGCAATGTATTTAATCTAAATACTGTCATTACCCAGCTTAGCTGGGAAGAATCTCAACGCCAGTATGATCTGGAACTACTTAATGATGTCAGGCGCACACTCGCCTGGTGTGATCATGAACTTGAGCAGCAATCAGATGACAAGACAGCTGTGGCGCGAGCAAACTACTACTGTGGTGTAGCAAACTTTTCATTGTCTTATTTTAATGGCATCCGGGGTAACTTTCTCCAGGCAGGTCGTCGCGGTACAAGATCCATTGACTACTTAGAAGCAGCCCTTGCTGCTGATCCGACGCTAATCCGGGCCAAGATGTATCTGGGCGTTGCCTATTACTATGCTGACAATCTGCCGGCATTTATCAAGATGATGAGCCGGATACTCTGGTTCATCCCAACGGGTAATTCCGAAAAAAGCCTACCTTACCTTGAAGCAGTGATGAATTCTGATGATGAATTCCGTGATGTTGCTCGTTACATCTATATCACCCTACTACTTAAAGGCAACGACGATCAGGCTCTTAGTGCCCTGACTGAACTGCAGGCGATGGTAGAAAAATATCCAGAGAATGCGCGGTTTCAGTTGCGACTGGTTTCGGTACTGGTTGATCGCAAGGCCTATGCGTTGACCATTGAGCGGATCAGTAACCTGCTTGAAAGCGAACATGCCAGGCATCTAACGGATCTGAACTTGAGCCTACTGAAAATCTGGCGTGCCAGGGCGCACCTTGGTCTTGGTGAATTAGCTGAAGCCTCGAGATTGCAGGACGAAATTGATTTATCCAGTGCTGGTAACAACCCTCCCCCCCTCTGGAGTATCTCCTGGTATTTACTCACCCAGGCTCAGTTGGCAGACCTGAATCAACAGCGTCAGCGTGCGATCAAGTTCTACGAACAAATTATTGAACTAGATAAAAAGGTGTTTGTAAGTCGCAATGTATTACAAGCAGCAACAACAGGTCTTAACCAACCCTTCACCTTGTAGGTGAGCCTGCTAGACCGGGCGAACGCCCTGAACAATGACCCTGTGCATATGACGCCGCTTGCCCTGATAGTCATTCAACGCATTGTGAAACAAACATCGGTTGTCCCACATCGCCAGTGACCCGACTTCCCAGTGAAAGCGAGTCACATACTTTTCATTGGCCAGATGTTTATTCAGATAATTGATCACCGGCAGGCTTTCTTCACGGGTCCAACCCTTAATCCGATGGGTATGAAACTTACCACAGTAGATACTTTTCACTCCTGATTCTTCATGGGTACGAATTAAGGGGTGTTCCACCTCGCCTTCAGCAAAGGCAGCATCACCACCATAAGCATGACCGAGATTTTCTTTAGCAGCTACCTGTGTGTATGCCCCTCCGGCACCATGTACAAGTTTCGGTGAATAGATACCGCTGGCATTTAGGAGAAAGCGTTTCATACCCTCGCTTAAATCTTCATAGGCAGCGTGGCAATCTGCAAACAAGGTGTCTCCACCCTGCTCTGGTACTTCCAGGGCATAAAGCAGCGTGCCCTTCGGTGGCTGTTCAAGATAAGAGGTATCCGTGTGCCAGCCACCACCAAAATTTAGTTCAGCATCTGCTTCTTTGATGATCGGGATGACATTGGGATGTTCATCCACCGCATCCATAAAGGGGTATACATCCAGGGTACCAAAGTGCGCGGCAAATTCTGCTTGTTGTTTCGGGGTTAGCTTCTGATCTCTAAAAAACAGTACAT
>CBDUKY010000384.1:0-3587 GCA_965367925.1 uncultured Pseudomonadales bacterium
CGCAGGGCAATATCGTTTATTCATTTAACTCAACAGGCATGTATCGTGCCTCGATTGATAATAAAGGTGAGCTTTCGATCCAGATATACAAGGATGACTAACATCCACATCGGCTAATAATAAAAAGCAAAAGCACAAAGAGGCATAGCATGAGTAGTCCGGCAACCGTTTCGTCCACAAAAACAATTACCAGGGCATGGTTAAATGAAAAGCTAAAAGCCTCTGGCAAGCTTAAAACCGAGATTACCGATATGACCCTGGAGCCAATTGGCGCCGGGGTTGGATTGATGGGGGAGTTGGGTCGGTTAAAGCTGACCTATGCCGGTGAAGAATCTTTACCGCCAACCATGATCGTCAAGTGTGCTGCACAAAATGAAAATATAGAAGTTGCCAGAATCCTCGACTTTTATAATCGTGAAGTTAATTTCTACAATAAAATTGGTGGTGAATCCGGGTTGCGGACACCCGAAAGCTACTATGGCGCTGTGGATCAGGAATCCTATGATCATGTGATTTTGATGGAAGATCTAGGCGATGTATCACCTAACGATCAGGTGGTGGGTGCATCCGAGGATGAGGCATTTGCCGCCATAGAGCATCTGGCGACCATGCATGGTAAATACTGGGGTAAGGTATCTGGCCCCGAATCTAGCTGGATGTTTCCAGTTCACTCTGAACCAGAAGCCGTGAAGCTCCAACAGATGGTCTATGGCCCGGCCATGGAACCTGTATTAGAAAAATTTCCTGATTTTTTCAATGACCAGACCCGTGAAGTGATTCGCACTGTCGGTGCCCGCTATCCGGATTACTGGTGTCACAAGCTAAGCCCAGTCGAAACGTTTGTTCATGGTGATTACCGTCAGGACAACTTTATCTATGAACCAGGTAACCTAAATGCGATTGTGATGGATTGGCAAATATCCGGTAAGGGCCGTGGTATCTTTGATTTTGCCTATTTTGTTTGTCAGAGCCTACAACCAGATCTACGCCGTGCAATTGAGGAGGAGCTGTTAAAACTTTATGTCAGTCGTCTCGAAGAAGCCGGTGTAAAGGACTATTCTTTTGAGCAGGCTTTTCAGGATTATCGAATTGTTGTGCTGGGTTGTCTTGTCTATCCGGTAACAGTAGGAGGTAGTCTAGATCTTGCGAACGAGCGTGGTAAGGCGCTGGCTGAGTGTATGCTGGAGCGTAATCTGGTTGCGGTAGAAGAATTGAATTCAGTAGAGTTTTTGTAAGCGCCCTGGCTCGTGGCTAGTTAATGACAAAGTAGACAAGACTGATGTTGTAGGCCACGTAAGCTAATAGCAACATCCCACCCTCAAAGCGGTTTATCACCCCCGAGGTTTTGCCCTTAAAGCTATAGCCCATGACGAAAAGTGCCGCCGTGAGAATAGCCATGACCGGAATGTCACGGGTTAGTATATCCGGGTCTAGTACGGTTGGTGCAATGGTCCCCGTAATACCAACGACAATCGTTGTGTTGAACATGTTTGAGCCAATAACATTGCCAAGGGCAAGTTCGTGTTCGTTTTTTCTCACAGCAGCAATGGATGAGGCTAGCTCAGGCAGTGATGTACCAATGGCAACAATGGTCAAACCGATAATGAGATCGCTAATACCAAAGATAGTTGCAATCTCAACACCACCCCAGACCAGAATTCGTGAACTGATAACCAGAAAGATAAGACCAAAGACGGTGTACAAAATGGCGACCTTCAGGCTGATAGGTTCGCTCAGTTCATTTTCGATATCTTTGGCGAGTGTGTCTGCCTTGGTTTTGATGCCTGCATATATTGACCAGGCGATCACCAGTGAAAATACGCCGATAAGTATGAAGCCATCGGCTCGACTTAGTTCACCATCAAGGTAAAAGAGAGGCACAAGCACCAGGGTCACTGCCGTCAGGTAGGGTAGTTCTCGGCGTAAGACTTTCGAGTCAACAACTATTGGGCTGATTACCGCGGTAATACCCAGAATAAGTGCGATGTTTGAAATATTTGAACCAAAGGCATTACCCAGTGCAAGACCTGGATTACCACCCTGGGCGGAGAGAGCCGAAATTACCATTTCAGGCATTGAGCTACCGAAACCGATGATTAGCATGCCAATCAGGAGTGGCGGTAGGCCAAACCTTTTTGCTGCTGCGGCGGCCCCTTCGACGAATTTGTCAGCGCTAATGACGAGTACAATGATGCCCAGAATCAGAGCCAGGATTGGCGCTAACATGCTAGGACGCTCTCTTCAAAATTACGCTCACAAGAAAATGTTATTCCTGTCTTGGTTTGAAGCGGCATTATACTGATTCAGTCGCCTGTCGTCGTGCCTAATCTCTGGCTGATATATTGATCTTTTTCTTCCCATAGGGCTGTCAACCAGGTCTGTGGGTCACTAATCTCGCTTGCATTATGGTATTCCAGTTTGATGATAAAGTGCCGCCAACGACCACTCAGGCAAGCCCAGAAGTTCAGGTCTTCTGCCGGATAAACCAGGGTCACATCAAGAATGCTGACCTGTGGCTGGTTCGCAAGCATGATCTTTAAGCCACCAATCTTTGGTGTTAGCAGATGTTTGTAAGGTGATGCCTGGACCAGATGTTTTTCACGGGTAAATCGCGTCCCCTCAACAAAGTTCATCAGCGCACCGGGCGTCTTTGTGGCGCTGGCAACGGAAAGATAATCTTTCGACCGGCCCGTTTCAGACTTGCCTCGATTGAGTCTCGGAAAGTTAAGCACAAGACAGATCCATCCCACCACTGGTACATAGATCAACTCCTGTTTGACGAGGAATTTCAACATGGGTCCACGACTAACAACAATTGCCTGTAAGAGTAATATGTCGAACCAGGAGCGATGGTTGCTAAGGACAATAAAGTCGAGGTTAGAGTCCACCGGTGGCTCGCCTTCGATCTCAAATTCGATGCCCAGGCAGCGTTGCAATAAAAACGTATCAAACCAGACAGCAAACCGGTAAATGTGTGCAACCCAGCGGTCACACAATGCGCTAAAACGATTGGCGCGAACTACAAACTTGATTAGCGCAATGACAACCAGCCAGGGTATCCAGAACAGCAGATTGACAGTTATGCCTGTCAATGCCACGGCGCTGATGATGTGCCTGCCTAGTGGTTTGATGTGCTTCCCCCGGTAATTGTTAGCGCTATCATCCTGGCTGCCAGTGATATAGTAGCTGCTCTCTATTGATACTCTGGTGTAAACGATAAAAGCGATCCTACACAGCCTGACCAACTATGGTTTTCTGCTGGCATGTCTTATACCCAGGCTTGCTAGCGCAACGAGTTCTCCTTTGCCGCCGCAGCTGATTATAGATTCTACCCATCATCTTATCTATCTGGCGAATGCAGATGATCGGCGGTTGTTGGGTTCTGTGCAATTAGCCATGAGCGGTGGTTGTGTCGCGCCACATAAAGATGGTGTGAGCGTTTTTTTGTCAGGCAAGACTGGCAATATCTATCACTATGAATTTCTAGCTCATGAATTCCTCGAAGCCAGACGATGGCAACTTGCACGGGTGATCAATACAAGCGTTGAAGTGAAAGATTGCATGGTCTGGAAACAACAATTGGTTTT
>CBDUKY010000385.1:0-3553 GCA_965367925.1 uncultured Pseudomonadales bacterium
CAGCCGAGGCCATTGCGCTAGCTAAGGAAGTCGACAAGGACCCGCGTAAAGTCCAGGCTATTCTCGATGAATCTAATGAGGTGGTCCGGAAACGCCCAGGCGTGCTTATTGTTGAACAGAAGCTGGGCTTTGTGCAGGCAAATGCGGGTATCGATCAATCCAATATTGAATCCGATGAAGATAATATCTGCCTGTTATTGCCAGTCGATCCGGATGCAAGTGCAGAAAAAATACGTGCTGAGATTAAACAAAGGCTTGGTGTCGACGTAGGCGTCATTATCAATGACAGTATTGGCCGCGCCTGGCGGATTGGATCGCTAGGACTAGCTATTGGGGTGGCGGGATTTACCGCCCTCGAGGACTATATTGGTCAGTCCGATATCTACGGCCAGGAGCTTGCCGTTACCCAGGTCGCAGCAGCGGATGAACTTGCCGCGGCTGCCTCGCTCGTCATGGGCCAGACCACAGAGAAAACACCTGTCGTACTGGTTCGCGGCTATCAGCCGAAAGAGCCTGAAGATCCACAAATGCGCGGTATAAAACCACTTATCCGACCCAAAGAAATGGACATGTTCCGCTAATGCAGTGTCTTGCGATTTCAGGGGGTGTTGGTGGTGCCAAGTTAGCACTTGGGTTGTCTCATGTGTTGTCACCTGCACAACTTGGCATTGTTGCCAACACAGGTGATGATTTTGAGCATCTCGGTTTAAAGATATGCCCAGATCTCGATACAGTCATGTATACCTTGTCTGATCTTAGCAACAAGGAACTTGGCTGGGGGCAGGCTGGTGAAACCTGGAACTTTCTTGAGGCGCTTGAACGTTTCGATGGTGAAACCTGGTTCCGTCTAGGGGATCGAGATCTTGCAACACATGTTGCCAGAACAACCCTCTTAAAAGCTGGTAAGAGCCTTTCAGAAGTCACGGCACACCTTTGTGAGTCTGTTGGTATCAAGCATCCGGTATTTCCCATGAGCGATGCTGATGTGGCAACAAAAGTCCATGTTGATACTGGCGAGATACTAGCCTTTCAGCACTATTTTGTACGGGATCGTTGCCAGCCGGTTGTCACTGGCTTTGAGTTTGCAAACCTGTCGGATGCAAGGCCCTCAGCACGCTTTGATGCAGCGCTTGATGACAATGAGCTGAGTTCGATAATCATTTGCCCATCCAATCCTTTTGTCAGTGTTGATCCAGTTTTGAAAGTGCCAGGTGTTATGCCGCGTATGCGTGAGAACCAGGCGCCAATTGTTGCTGTTTCGCCAATTGTTGGTGGCGAAGCCATAAAAGGGCCAGCAGCAAAGATGATGCAGGAGTTGGGTATGCCGCAAACGGCACTTGCAGTGGCTGAACACTATGTTGGTCGAATTGATGGGTTTGTTATCGATAAGGCTGATGCGAGCCAGGCCAGCGCAATTGAGGCACTTGGTATGGCCTGTATGGTCACAGACACGGTAATGGTCAGTCTTACGGATAGAATTGATCTTGCCAGGGATTGCCTGTCTTTTGCAGAAACCCTGAATAATCAACAGGCTTAACCGGTTTAAGTTACTGAGTTATTTGCTCATTCCTAATTCTCATATTCAACGTGGCTGTCACCTGTATTTTAGTCGTGATAATGTTAGCCATTCTCAGTTAGTAGACTGCCAATACGAACATCGTGGCAAGGTTGATAACTGCCAAGCGATAACGAGCAAATGATACTTGCCAACTCATGATTGATAGCTAATGAAGGTTTCACTCGTCATTCCCATTAAACAACTGGAGAACGCCAAGCAGCGGCTAGGTGGGTTGTTGAGTGCGGAACATCGTAGTTTGCTATTTCGGGCAATGGTAGAAGATGTGCTTGAAGCTGCAACTACCTGTGACAGGATTGATGATGTCATCGTTGTTACTTCAGATGCGATTGTAGCTGATCTCGTTACGGCCTATGGTGCGACGGTAAGACCAGAGCCAGCACAACCCGGACTAATTTCCGCGGTGACCGATGCAGCTAATTATCTAGCCGAACAGCAGGTTGACGTGATGGTGTTTCTCCCTGGAGATGTGCCCCTCGTCACCGTTGAAGAATTAGAAGTGGTGCTTGATGGCATCGGTGTATCCGGTGGGCAGGAATTTCTTATCGTGCCAGCAACCGATCTTGGTGGTTCCAATTGTGTGGTGTGTTCACCGCCCAATTGCATCAGCTTTGGTTTTGGAGAAGATAGTTTTCGACGTCATCTAAAGTTAGCACGAGATAAAAATATAGAACCAAAGGTGGCGCGGCTACCAGGTATTGGGCTGGACGTCGATACACCGGAAGATTTACAGCTATTGGTAGCGGAACTTACCAGGCAAAATTTAAATACACATACACATCGATTTCTTGTTGCTAGCGGCTTGCTCGCAACATTATTCGATGAGGCAACAGCAAGTTAATGCAGTTGCGTGATGAGATAACCGAGGTGGTAAAGCGATGACACAGGTTGATGAGCTACTACAACAGGTGATGGCAACACCCTTAAGTGATGATGAAATTCGTTTGCTTTCGCAAACCGAAGACACGGCAAAGTTAATGCAAACTGCGGCGGCGATTCGAGATATTGGTCATCAAAATACAGTTTCCTATTCGCGAAAGGTGTTTATTCCACTGACGCACCTTTGTCGCGATGTTTGTCACTACTGCACCTTTGCCCAGGTGCCAAGAAAGCTCAAGGCACCATATTTGACCCCGGAAGAGGTTCTCGCCATTGCAGAGGAAGGTGCCAAAGCTGGATGTAAAGAAGCACTATTTACGCTTGGCGATAAGCCAGAGGCGAGATACAAAGCAGCCAGAGATGGGCTAAAAGAACTCAAACAAGAATCCACCTTGTCTTATTTAAGGGATATGGCGGAGCTTGTGTTTAATGAAACTGGTCTATTTCCGCATCTAAACCCTGGTTTGATGAATCCTGACGAATTTGCCGAGTTGCGCAAGGTCTCCATATCCATGGGAATCATGCTCGAATCAGCCTCAGACCGACTACTAGAAAAAGGCATGCCTCATTACGGTTCGCCGGATAAGGTGCCAGCAAAACGATTAGAAACTATTCGTCTTGCCGGTGAAGCGAGAGTGCCATTCACTTCTGGATTGTTAATTGGTATTGGTGAAACACGATTAGAACGGGTCGATTCATTGTTAGCCCTGCGCGATGCCAACAAGGACTTTGGTCATATTCAGGAAATCATTGTTCAGAACTTCCGTGCCAAACCAGAAACCTTGATGGCGAATGCACCAGAGCCTGATTTAAATGAGTTGCTCTGGACCATTGCGCTGGCAAGGATCATTTTTGGTAGCAAGATGAATATTCAGGCGCCACCAAACTTGAGCCCAGGTGTGCTAGAACAGATTGTCAGTTCTGGTATTAATGACTGGGGTGGCGTCTCTCCTGTGACACCGGATTTTGTCAATCCCGAGGCACCCTGGCCACACTTGACGAATCTTGCTAACGAAACAGCTAATGCCGGCAAGGTGTTGGTAGAACGATTGGCCATTTACCCTGACTATGCCATGGACGTGGAAACCTGGCTCGACC
>CBDUKY010000386.1:0-3543 GCA_965367925.1 uncultured Pseudomonadales bacterium
CAACACCAAAGGGTTTGTCTGTCAGGCTGCGGGTTCTCTGGATCCATTCACGAAGTTCTTCCGGTTGGCAGGCTGCCGCACCGAGCACGCCAAGGCCACCGGCGTTAGAAACTGCAGCGGCAAGTTCCGGTGTACTCGCGCCACCCATGCCAGCCAGCACAATGGGATATTCAATTTCGAAGATGTCGCACACTTTACTATGAAGTTTCACTACTACCCCATTTCAACAAATTGATGCTTCAGGTACTACCAATAGTGTCGATAATTTCTCAACTAGTGAGGATTAGAAAAGTGACAATTGATCGAAGCTGCGCTTGAACTGACTGGTATCGAGCTGAAATCGATGCCGTTCCTTTAGTCCGAACTTATTAGTCACCAGCTTAAATCGCTGGCGGATTGTGTCGGCGAATATGCCCTGGCCGGCCATTCGAGTGAAATAATCGGATTGGTAGTCCTTCCCCGCCCGGCTTTGCTGAACCAGGCTCATGACATGTTCTGCTCGAGCTGGATAGTGAGTTGCAAGCCACTCCCGAAATAGCGGACTCACCTCATGGGGCAAGCGTAAAAATATCATATTTGCTGACTGGGCATTCGCCGCCGCACCTGCTTCTACAATCGACTCCAGTTCTGCATCATTGATCATGGGTATAACAGGTGCCACCATCAACGCAACGGGGATGCCTGCCTCGCTCAACTGCTTGATTGTTTTCAAACGGGCAGCACCGGAAGCAGTACGCGGCTCTAGCTTGCGCTTCAAATCATTATCAAGGGTTGTGACGCTCACAGCGACGGAACAAAGATTTTTCCCTGCCATGTCTGAGAGGATATCCAGATCTCGAAGCACCAGCGCGCTTTTGGTGATCAGGCTAAAGGGTTGCTGAAACTTCTGCAGCACTTGCAAAATTGATCGCGTAGTTTTTATTTTTGCTTCAAGTGGTTGGTAAGGATCTGTATTTGCACCAATGTTAATCGTCTTACAAACATACTTTGGCTCACTTAAAGCCTTTTCTAACAGGGTGGCGGCATTTGGCTTGGTGATAATTTTAGTTTCAAAGTCGAGGCCGGGAGAAAGATCCCAATAAGCATGTGATGGTCTGGCGTAACAGTAGATGCAACCATGTTCACAGCCACGATACGGGTTGATAGATTGATCGAAGGGAATATCTGGCGATCTATTGGTGGTGATTATGGTCCTTGCTTGCTCCTTTAAAACCACCGTTTCGAGGCTAGTATCAACTTCCTGTACCCACCAGCCATCATCAAAACCTTCTGTGGTCTGGCTGTAAAACCTGATATCAGGATTACTTTGAGCGCCGCGACCCTTCTGTGGTCTGGCAGTATCTGAGCGTGGATAATCTTGATCTGAAGAATGATGCATTTTGCAATACTACTGTATATAAATACAGTTGCAAGCAAAAGATCAGATTAGAGGCGATTACCGCACAACACCTGAACTGCTAGCACAGGCGGCTAAAACCCCTTATGCGGCTGGCTGTTCTCTAGCACCTTCGAGTTCTTTCAAGGCTGATGTAATGACATTAGCAGATGATTTGAGCAGCAATGCAACCAGGGCAGTAGCGACGATAATGTCAGGCCAACCGGAGCCAAACACCCAGACAGCACCAGCAGCGATAAACACCGACAGATTGGTGGCAATATCATTCCGTGAACATTCCCACACTGAACTCATGTTCACATCCTCATTCCGATGCCGCCACAAAAGCCCCAGACATAAGCTGTTGGCAACAAGTGCCACGAGACTAAAAGCACCCATCAGTTCGAAGATTGGCGTACCAGGATTCATAATTTTATAGAGGATCTGTAGTGCCACGACCATCGCTGCCAGCAGAATCAGACCGCCCTTGAAAAGTGCTACCTTCGCTTTAGCAGAGGTGCCACTTGCAACAACCATGAGACTTAAGCCATAGGTCATGGCATCACCCAGGTTATCCAGACTATCTGCAAAAAGTGCTGTGGACTTTGCGAACTGGGCTGCGATTACAATGACCAGGAACATCACCGCGTTTATCGCAAGTACTGCCTGCAAAGTGCCACGCTGTTTGTCTCGAAGTGCTTCTACACCACAATCGTCGTTACAACATCCCGCCATTTATCTCACCTTACCCATTAGCCGCGTACTTAGCATGGGATCACATTGATATTCCCGCAAAGGCTGCACGCCTGCTGATAATGTCGACACCTAGAATAGCAATCTTACGCCTTTTTTCCAAAATCAACGACCCTGGTACCACAAGGCCGCGCATACTAACCGTAATGTGAGCGCAGGGAGGTAATCAACCCATGTCGTTCGTCTTCTTCAACAGCCTCCTCTGCCTGATCGCAAACATAGGTGGCGTAAATCAGGTGGTTCGCTGTACATAACCACCACTGGAAAATGCTCTCACCATCTTCAATGACCTTCTTGTAGTAGCCATTTAAATAGGGCAAATCTGTGGTTTCAAGGTTGTCTTCTTCCGCAAATTCAGCAATGTCTGCCAGTGTCACTTCACCCTCTTCCTTGAAGTATGAGGAAACATCAAAGGTTCCAACACCATCAGGGTGGAAGAATTCCACGATGTCTTCTTCTTCATCTTCTTCGCATTGCCAGTGGTCCGGCAAATCGATTGACCAGCAATCGTGTGTATATCTCATAAGTGCCGACCTCTATTGGCTAGACTGCCATTCTATATTTCATAGGTGGTAATTTCATACTCATTACCATCAGGGTCGGTGAAGTAGATGGAATGGGAGAGATCATGATCCTGGAATTCAAAGGCGACATTTTGTTGCTTCAGGTGGGCTTGCATCTTCACAAAGTCGCTTTTATTCACATCAATTGCCACGGCATTATTGTTAGCCTCAGAACCGACAAATAACGCCAGGTGCACATCGCCGTTGGCAATGGTAAGCGGACCACCATCCTCGGCCCAGAATTCGTATGCTTTGATCCGCTGCATACCGAGGACATCCGCATACCACTTTTCCGATTTCTCTCGATCAGTTACATAGATATGAATGTGATCAACCTTATCAAATGTAATGTCCAAACCAGACCCCTCTTTTATCTGTTGGCTATGTGGATTTTGCTGGCACCGACGGCCAGGTTTGTAAATATTGTTCCATATCAAAGTCGATAATCGATACCTTTTCCAGCCCCTCTGCCGGCGCGAGCTTATTGTGCTGATGTAAAAAGACCACAAGGTCCATCAACGCATTACTCAGGAGCTTTAGCCGTGGCAGGCAAAAATTACTTTTTGCATCGGATCGGCTGCCCATGATCAGTTCCTCCAAGCGCCGAATGGCATCCGAGCGTTTGGCAAGGGATTCATACTGTTCCTGGAAAGCCAGAAAGCCAATACACCCTGGTTGCGCCGGGTTACCGGTGCGAAAGCACTCGCCGATTTCACTCTGCATCAATTGAAATAGCGGCTTATCAGTCGAGACCCGACCTGCGGCATAAGTCTGTACGGAAGTGTCAGCCAGTGCGCGTTCTACACGCTTAATATGATAGGAGAATTCTCGGGTATCATCTTCATCGTTAAA
>CBDUKY010000387.1:0-3528 GCA_965367925.1 uncultured Pseudomonadales bacterium
CTATTTTCATCGCTTGGTCTTGGTACACCGCATAATTACCAGGATCTGTCTCGATCAACAAGCAACTGGTCTGGTTCTCTAGGCGCTGAATATCACATGGACGATGTGATGTTCTACGCTAGCTATAATCACGGTTTTAAGTCCGGTGGTTTTGATGAGTCGAATGTCACGGGCTTGTTACCTGATATCGAGTTTGACGATGAAACAGTAGAAAGTTATGAGATCGGTTTTAAGTCTTATCTGATGGAACGTCGGTTACGACTAAATGTTGCAGTCTTTAGAAGTGAATATGAAGATTTGCAGGTTAGTACACTTGGTGTTGCTTCACTTGTGGTCGGAAATGCCGCTGCATCGACTACCCAGGGTATCGATATTGATGCGCAATGGGCAGTTAATGAACGCTTGCTAGTTTCTATGTCTTATCAGGGGCTGGATGCGACCTATGATGACTATCTAGCCGGTGCTTGTTACTTTGGGCAACCAGGACCCTTCTGCGATCTTTCTGGTGAAGATTTGCAATATGCACCAGACAGTGCAGGTTCACTAAGCCTTCAATGGGACGACACGACTGGTGGATCCTGGCGCTATAAGATAGGCATTGACGCTGTCTACTCCAGCGACTTCTTTACTGCTGGTGATTTAGACCCTTTTCTCAAGGTTGATTCTTATTGGAAGTTAAATGCACGGATTGCCCTTTATAGTGATGATCAAAAGATGGAGATTGCAGTTGTTGGGAAGAACCTGACAGAAGAGGTAACTGCTCACTTTGGTGATGATGTGCCTCTGTCTAATCTACTCGGCAACAACTATCAGCAGTATGTTGATCCACCTAGAACCGTTGCACTGCAGCTGAGATACAAACTTTAGAAGTGCCAGGAGAGATTTAAATGAATCAGACCTCAAAAGCTGACCCGATTGCATTTAGTGTTGAGCATGATGTGGTTGCCCAGGCGCGGGAAATTTCATCGCTCCTGGCGGCCCACGCCTTTGAAGCAGAAGAACAAAGGCGACCGTCTGACACGGTGATTAATGCGCTGAAGGAATCAGATATCTTCAAGCTGATGTCACCGAAAAAATACGGTGGCCTTGAGCTAGACCTTGATACCTTCTTTGAAGTAGGTCTTGCTCTGGGTGAAGGTGATGCTTCTATGGCCTGGGTGACTAACTTCTACATTGAGCATGTGTGGATATTCTGTCAGTTTCCTGAGTCGTTTCAGAAAGCACTATTCAGTGATCGTAGTTACTCGCTTGCCCCGGCGATGATCTCCCCAACTGGACAGGTCAACAAGGAAGATGATGGCTGGCGCATTAATGGCCGCTGGTCATGGAGTACTGGGATAATGCATGCTGACTGGGTGATCCCCGCAGCCATTATGAAGGTAGGCGAAAAACGTGCGCCATTTTTCTTTGCGATTCCAGCAGATGAAGTAAAGATTGAAGACACCTGGTTCGTCGATGGTATGAAGGGAACTGGTAGTAACGATGTTTTGATTGAAAATGTATTTGTACCTGAAGACCGATGTGTGTCCTATCTCGATATGGTCAAGGGCCATGCGCCTGGTGCAGAAATACACGCCGGACCCTTATATAGAACGCCAATGCTACCGATCCTGGGTCTGGCGGCGGCACTGCCGGTACTTGGTCAAGCGAAGACGTGTATTCGTTTATATCGTGAACGACTAGCTGAAATTGCTGAGACACCATCGCCAACACGTCAGGCTAAAGCATCAAATTATATGCGTCTTGCAGAAGGTGAAACGCAGGTCAGGCAAGCGGAGTTACTTCTGAGAGAAATGGTCGCGGAAGTCATGCAACTTCGTGAAAATTCAACGGCGTTAGACCGGGCTCGATGGGCGACGCAGCTCGCCTGGGCAGTGAATGAATGCAAGCGAGCAGTGACACGCATCAGTGAAGTGAGTGGTGCCAGCGCACATTTTCAATCCCATCCGATGCAGCGTGCAGTGCGAGATATTAATACCATATCTTGTCATGTGATTTTTGATATGGACGCGCGGCTAGAGCTTTACGGCAGGGCGATGCTCGGTGAAGATGTAGTTGGCATACTGGTTTAATCGATAACGACTGGACTGGATATGATTCTCACAACTACCCCGGAAGCACGCCATGTCGGCCCTTGAATTTGACGTTAAAGACGGAATCGCGGTGATCACGATCAACCGACCCGAATCTCGCAATGCTATCAATCCAGAAGTGGCTGTGCGGCTAGACGAGGCGTTTGAAGAAGTCAGAATCAGAGATGATGTGCGAGTTCTAGTCCTTACGGGAACGGGCGATAGAGCATTTTGCTCTGGCGGCGACCTGGAAGAAACGGTTCCGCTGATGACCGGGGCGCGAGGTCCGCAAAGTGATTGGGATAAACGCTGGCTTGAGATCCGAGGTAGTGGCGCGCCATTTAAAACCAATATTGGTAAACCGGCAATTTCAGCAATCAACGGTGATGCGATCGCTGGTGGAATGGAGCTGGTTCAGAATACGGAAATCAGACTAGCCGTACCCCATGCCAGATTTGGCGTACCAGAGGTGCAACTTGGACTATTTCCTGGCGGTGCTTCTACCGTCAGGTTACCACGACAATTTCCGTACGCTATCGCGATGGAAATGTTGCTTACTGGTGAATTGATTGATGCAGCACTAGCCCAGCGATTTGGCTTTCTAAACTATGTGGTCCCACAGGAAGAGCTAATGCCAAAGGCAATGAAGATTGCTAAAAGAATTGCAGCTAACGGACCTATTGCTGTTCAAGCAGTAAGAGATTCTGCCCGGGCTGTTAATGGTGTTTCAGAATCGGAAGCCTTCAAAATTGAAACTAGCTTCGCGAGCCCCATTCTCGATACTAAAGATGCTGTCGAAGGGCCGAAAGCATTTATGGAAAAGCGCGTACCTGTTTTTAAAGGAAAGTGAAAAACTGCTCGCGCGGTTTACGACAAACGCGCTAAAACCTGTTCGAATAGTTTTAAGCCGGATTCGGTGAACTTCTGCATATTGCCTTGCCGATCATCAGAGTGAGTTTCAATTGTGATGGTTTCATTGATGGGGCCGCTAATACCAATCACGCTCACACCTGGTCCATGTCCGTAAGGTGTTCCAGCTGGTCCTGCTGCACCGAGTTCAGCGATGCCCCAGGTAGTATCAAGCTTTTCTCTGGCAGCATGGGCGAATTCAATCACCATTTCTTCTGTCAGGGGTTTCAAATCTTTAAGTCGTTGTTTTTCAAGATCAAGAAAAGCGCGTCTGGATGCGAGAGTGTAAATCACACTGCCACCTTGAAAATATTTTGACGCACCAGGAACAGCAAGAAGGTTCGCTGAAATTAGTCCGCCTGTAGATGACTCCGCCACAGAAACCGTTGCACTACTTTCAATAAGTAACGCCGCAATACGCATCGCCACATCGAAAGTCGTTTCACCTATATTCACCATAAATCACCCATACCGCCCCACCCCTTCCCACAAAGCCCTGGGGTCAGAGTAAAGTGCCAGAGTAAAAAGCAATGGGGTCAGAGTAAAG
>CBDUKY010000388.1:0-3507 GCA_965367925.1 uncultured Pseudomonadales bacterium
GTACGATCTGGCAATTACGCAACTGCAGGCAATTATTACCCAGTTTCCTGATGGTAAGTACACGGCTAACGCCTACTATTGGCTCGGAGAAGTCTATGCTGCCAAGCCTGAGCCTGACTATGAGCAAGCTCGTCAAGCACTGGCCCAGGTGATTACCTTTTTTCCAGAAAATAGAAAGGTACCTGATGCAGCATTTAAGCTTGGTAAGGTATATCACCTGATGGGTGACTGTGAGCGCGCGACTGAACTACTCAATCAAGTGATTGAACAGCAGCAGGGCCGATCAGTGGCGATTCTCGCCCGTGACTATTTACGAGATCGCGTTGGTACCTGCCAATAACTCGCCTTCCAATTCACTGGTTCGAGAAACTCAGTGCCTAGACTTCGAATAACCGAAATTTTTTACTCACTTCAGGGTGAGGCGAGGACTGTGGGCTTACCGACGGTATTCGTTCGTTTGACTGGCTGTCCGCTGCGTTGCCACTATTGTGATACTGCCTATGCGTTTCACGGCGGCAAGCAACGGGAACTCGATGATATCCTGCAGGAAGTCGCTAGCCACAATCCCCACTATATTACCGTTACAGGTGGTGAGCCATTAGCCCAACCAAACTGCTTACCATTGTTGACCGCGCTTTGTGATGCCGGTTACGAGGTCTCAATTGAAACCAGCGGCGCACTGGATACGTCTGCCATTGATCCCAGGGTCAGCGTGGTACTCGACTTCAAGACACCAGCCTCCGGTGAAGTACACAGGAATCTTTACGAAAATGTGCAGTTTTTAAAGCCTATTGATCAGGTCAAGTTTGTCATTTGTGATAAGCAAGATTTTGACTGGGCAAAATTCAAACTGTCAGAGTACGACCTGTCGAGCAAAGTAAGTGATGTGCTGTTTAGCGCAAGCCATGATCAACTGGATTCAGCGCAACTAGCGGAATGGATATTAGCGGATAACTTGCCCGTCCGATTACAACTACAGTTACACAAATATTTATGGGGTGATAAGCAAGGTGTCTAAGCGGGCAGTCATATTACTTTCAGGTGGGCTCGATTCTGCAACGGTGCTAGCTATTGCGCGAAGCCAGGGATTTGAATGCTATTGCATCAGTTTTGACTACGGTCAGCGGCATATCACCGAAGTTGAGTTTGCTAAACGGTTGGCGGATCAGTTTGATGCCGCAGCGCATCAGGTGGTGCGAATCGATATTGGTAGTTTCGGTGGCTCAGCCCTGACAGACGATGCGATTAAGGTGCCAGAGCTTGGTGACGAACCGGATCAGTCATCCCCAATACCTGTTACCTATGTACCTGCCCGCAATACGGTTTTTCTCTCCTATGCCCTTGGCTATGCGGAGGTGCTAGAAGCTCACGATATCTTTATTGGTGTTAATGCTGTGGACTATTCTGGTTATCCTGATTGTCGACCAGAATTTATAGCGGCATTTGAAACCATGGCTAATCTTGCGACCCGAATTGGTGTCGAGGGAGCGCCGGTCAAAATTCATACACCGCTAATTGATCTCAGCAAAGATGCCATCATCACAACAGGTATTGGTTTAGGTGTCGATTACAGCAAAACTGTTTCCTGCTATCAGCTTAATACTGAAGGGCTAGCCTGTGGTGTCTGCGACAGCTGCCAGATTAGAAAGGCAGGTTTTGCAGCGGCAAATGTGCCAGATCCGACGGGTTACGCTAAAACCAGCAGCTGATACGGGCTAATCACATGCGCTACAGACCGCGCGCAGCTTTCAGCGGGCCAACCTCAGGCTCCCGACCTTTGAAGCGCTTATACAGGGTCATAGGGTCCTCAGTGCCACCTTTAGAAAGAATGTTTTCCCGGAATGCCGCTGCGGTAGCCTGATCAAAAATACCCCTGGCTTTAAATTCCTCGTAGGCATCTGTATCCAGAACTTCTGCCCAGATGTAGGCATAGTAGCCAGCAGAGTAACCGCCAGAGAATATATGTTGGAAGTAGCTGGACCGATACCTTGGCGCTATCTCCTCTATCAGCTCGATATTTTCCATGGCTTTCGCTTCCAGCGAGTCAGCCTTCACCTCATCGTCAGTCGTGACCGCGTGCCAGGACAAATCCAGATAAGAAGCCGCGAGATATTCTGTGGTGAGAAAGCCCTGGTTAAAGGTCGCACTCAGATGAATCTTGTCGATTAAGTTGTCAGGTATGACCTCATTGGTTTCAATATGCTTTGCATAACTTCGCAGTACCTCCGGTTCGACAGCCCAGTGTTCCATGATCTGTGATGGCAATTCGACGAAGTCTCGCTTCACACTCGTACCGCTTAAACTGCGGTAGTGAACGTTTGAAAGTAAGCCATGTAATGCATGACCAAATTCATGGAACAGGGTACGCACCTCATCCATGGTCAGCAGGCAAGGCGCTGCTTTTGGAAAATTACAGGTATTGAGGATAATCGGGTATTCCTCCTTGCCAAACTTTTGTTGCAAACGAAGGGCGTTCATCCAGGCACCGGCTTTCTTCGATGGCCGCATAAAATAGTCGGTAAGAAACAAGCCAATCAGGTCGCCATTTGATTCTCTGACCTCGAAGCCCTTGACGTCTGGGTGGTAGCTTTCAAGGTTAGTCACTTCAGTAAAAGTAATACCATAGAGTTTTGTCGCGACCCTAAACGCGCCTTCTCGCACTCTTTCTAATTCAAAATAGGGTTTAAGGGTTTCTGCATCCAGGTCGAACTGATCCTGGCGAAGCTTTTCTGTGTAATACCACCAGTCCCAGGGAGCTAGTTTGACGTTGCCACCTTCCTTTTGCAGTCGGGCTTGTAAGTCTTCCCTTTCCTGCTTCACCTTTTGACTTGCCGGTTCCCAGAGCTGATCTAAAAGACCATTCACCTGTGACACTGTGCCTGCCATACGATCATCCAGGGTAAAGTCGGCGTGGGTCTTATATCCCATTAGCTTCGCTCTTTCGGCACGTAGCGTGGCTATCTGCTCTGCCACTGGTCCATTGTCGTTAGCATTTTGATTGTTGGCGCAGTGGGTATATGCGAGCCAGAGTTGCTCGCGCAAGTCCCGCCGTTCGGAGAATTGCATAAAAGGCGTAAAAGACGAGCGAGAAATGGTAAATAGATATTTACCTTCATAGCCCCTGGCTGCTGCATCTTGTGCCGCCATGGTGCAGACGGACACTGGTAAGCCCTGCAGATCTTGTTCCTCAAGTACAAGTTCAAACTGATTGCTGTCAATCAGTACGTTTTGACCAAATTTTGTTTGTAGGCCTGCAAGCTGCTCGTCGATACTGGCTACTGCCGCGGCATCCTTATCGCTCAAACCTGCACCCTGGCGCTGCATAGCCTTGTAAGTCTCATTCAACAGTTGCTGCTGCTCACCGGCGAGAGATGGTTTAGCGTCGACCACGGCTTTAACCCTGGCAAATAGATCTTTCCTACTATAGATGGCGCTAGTGTGAGCGCTGTACTTAGGTACCAGTGCTGTTTGTACTTTTCGCAGTTCATCATCGCTGTCTGCCGCAAG
>CBDUKY010000389.1:0-3500 GCA_965367925.1 uncultured Pseudomonadales bacterium
ACCTTTGAGGTTTCTGTGCCAGTGATATTTGGTGTCCTTACAACCGTGGCTGCCTTCTTACCCATCTTGCTTATGGGCGGCCGTATGGGTCAGTTCTTCTCTGTTATTGGTTATGTCGTGGTGATTTGCCTGGTCTTCAGTATCTTTGAATCGCAATTGATATTGCCGTATCACCTGGCGCATCGAAAGACAGAAGGCAACTTCCTACAGAATTCAAAATTCGTTAAACGCTGGATTGCCTTCCAGAGTATTTTCGCCGACGCTTTGACGAACTTTGCTGCCAGGGTTTATCGCCCTTTTTTGATCAAAACGCTTGAATGGCGTTGGGTTACCTGGGCCGTCGGTACGGCTGTACTTGTCATGGCAATTGCTTTGATCGCCAGTGGCCGGGTTATCTTCCAGTTCTTCCCCGCCGTTGATGGCGACAGGGTATATGCAACCCTGACAATGCCAGAGGGGGTCAATGTCGATGTGACTGCTGGTGGTGTCATTCAAATTGAAAACGCCGTGAAGGAACTTGGTAGAGAAGTAGATGAAGAACTAGGTATGCCTGAGGGTGAAAGCATTATTCTTAATGTGCTGGCATCTATTGGCTCCAATGCCGCACGAAGCAACGGTCCACCATCAAGAGGTGGTGGCGGTAGTCATATGGCAGAGGTAGTTGTTGAACTACGCCCTATCGAAGAAAGAAAAGGGCTGACGGCGACAGAGTTTGGTGACCGATGGCGAAAAAAGGTTGGGCCAATTCCCGATGCGATCGAACTACAATTTAATGCCAGCTCCTTCAGTGCAGGTGAGCCACTCTTTATCAAACTAAAAGGTCGTGATGTTGAGCAGCTACGTCTCGCCGCCGCTAGTTTACGTGAAGAGCTGGCCAGATATCCTGGCGTCCTGGATTTGTCAGATTCATTTCGATCAGGCAAGCAGGAAGTAAAACTCGATATTCGCGATAGTGCGAAACCACTAGGTATTAGTCTAAATGATCTAGCAAGACAGGTTCGACAGGCATTTTACGGTGAAGAAGCACAGCGGATTCAGCGCGACTCAGATGATGTTCGGGTTATGGTTCGCTACCCGGAAGCAGAACGTAAATCTCTTGGCAATCTCGAAGAAATGCGTATCCGTACCCTCGATGGTTCCGAGGTACCCTTTATGTCGGTGGCTGATATTACCTATGGCAATGGTTACTCTTCAATCCAACGACAGGATCGACAAAGAGTCGTTAATGTTGTCGGTGATGTGGATAGATCGATTGTTACACCAGAAGAAGTCATGGCAGCGATCGAAAAATCTCTGTGTGAAAATAAATCGAAATTCACTAACCCGAATAACCGCTGTCACAATGCAAGCTTTCCTGAGGTCACCTATTCTCTCGGCGGCGAACAGGAAGAGCGTATGAAGGCAACCGGCAGCATGGCGAGTACCATACCGCTTTCTTTGCTAATTATATTTGCTCTGCTTGCAATCCCACTTAAAAGCTATATGCAACCACTGGTCATTATGAGTGTGATTCCATTCGGTGCTGTTGGTGCCATTGTTGGTCACTTCATTATGGGCTGGAATCTTATCTTCTTCTCCCTACTCGGCATCATTGCCTTGTCTGGGGTTGTGGTGAATGCATCACTGGTGATGGTGGATTACATTAACCGCCAACGGCGACTAGGGATTCCTACTTTTGAAGCCGTCACCATGGCTGGTGTCGCCAGATTCAGACCGATCATTCTCACCTCTGTGACGACCTTCGTCGGATTGGTGCCCTTGATGTCTAACCAGGACCCGGAGACGTTTATGTTTATCCCCATGGCAATATCGTTAGCTTATGGGGTCTTGTTTGCAACAGCAATCACCTTGTTCCTGGTACCAAGTCTGTACCTGATGCTCGAAGACTGGTTAAGCTTCTGGGGTTTGAACACGGAAATTGACCCTGCACTGGTATCTCATAACGATGACGAAGATGATGTACCAACCCTGTCACCCACCGTTGGTGGCAGCTAGACCGGCTCTCTGTCAGACGCTAAAAAATCAACCAGCAGCCTATTCAGGGCTTCTGGTTGGTCATAGTGCAACATGTGTCCTGCGTTAGGAATGACATGCCGCTCAGCGTTCTTAAATAGTCCGGCGCGACGTTCAAGTTCAGCCTCATACCAATCAGGGTCATTCAATTCAGACCGCATGGCAGTCCAGTAACCGAGCCCCTCGTCTCCCGTGACCAGCAGCACAGGACAGACAATGCGACCTAACAGAGATTCTGCTTCCGGTTGCGAGAAGGTCTGCCAGATCATATTCACCCTGGGGTCCCAGCGCCAACGGACCCCACCTTCAGGGTGATCCTCTACACCATATTCAACGATTAATTCTGCAAGATCGGGGGCAAGACGCGGATTATTCTTTCGCAGTCGCTTGAGGGCTTCTTGTTTATTAGCAATCTGCCGGCGGCTGGTGGTCTGATTTAACAAGCCTTCAATTTCAAATTTATACCGCTCGGCAATGTCTGAAGGGCCAGGTGCCATCTTCGGTCCCGGTGGTCCCATGCCGTCTAGTAGAACCAACGAGGCGACCTCATGACTAAAGGTGGACCCATAACGACTGACAATATGGCCACCGAGACTATGACCAATGAGAGAAATATTTTTCAAATTCTGGTCAAGCACCAGAGCACGAAGATCAGCAACGAAATGCGCCATGCTATAGACCCCAGGATTATCACTATGGCCATGACCACGAATATCAACGGCGATAACATGAAATTGCGCCTTCAGCGCTGAGGCGATACCCGACATGCTTAGACCATGGTCACGCATGCCATGGACAAGTACGAGATCTGGTTTTTCAGCACCACCAAAATCCACCGCTGATAATCTGCAATCAGCCCCTTGAAAATCAAATCTGGTAAATTCTTCCATTAACCCCTCTTCTGCCTACTATTTTCTACTTCTCTGGCGATCACACGCACCGTTTAAGACTTAAGTCTCGCTAAACACTCCATTGAACTTATAATGACTTCAATTCAACCTACCTGTTAACTACTATACTAAACCTTGATTTGCCCCCTAGAGCCTTAATTATGCTGAAGTCCCTATTTACCGCCCTTTTTGTTGGTGTGCTTTCGTCCTTCTCGATAAGCTGCTTTGCAGCAGAAGATCCCTTCGATCTTAATGTCGATATTCCCTACGAGCAGTACACCCTTAGTAATGGCCTCACCTTAATTGTTCATGAAGATCACAAGGCGCCAATTGTTGCAGTCAACATCTGGTATCACGTTGGCTCCAAGGATGAAGTGCGGGGTAAGACAGGATTTGCGCATCTGTTTGAGCATCTCATGTTCAATGGTAGCGAAAATTTTGACGATGACTATTTTCAGGCAACTGAAAAGTTAGGTGCCACCACAATCAACGGCACTACCAATAAAGATCGTACCAACTACTTCCAAAACGTACCGAAGAATGCGCTCGATAGCATCCTCTGGTTAGAGTCAGATCGTATGGGCAATTTGCTAGGGG
>CBDUKY010000390.1:0-3490 GCA_965367925.1 uncultured Pseudomonadales bacterium
TATCCCGTCCAGTTCATCGAGACTATTATAGCTGATCACCAGCTTACCCTTGCCCTTTGCTGTGTGCTCAAGGGTTACAGGTTGGCCAATTCGCGTGGAAAGCTTGCCTTCCAATTGCCGGGTGTTCACATCGACAACCTTACCGCGCTTACTTTTTACAGGGCCTTTTAGAATTTTCCGCACCAGGGCTTCTGCTTGCCGCACATTAAGATGCTGGGAGGCGATTTCCCTGGCAACCTGGCCTTGCTGCTCATAACTTAGACTTAGTAAGGCGCGGGCGTGACCCATCTCTATGTCGCCATGGGCAAGCATTTGCGAGACTTCACTACTTAAATTGGTCAGACGAAGGAAATTAGTCACCGCCGTCCGGCTCTTCCCGACGGCATCTGCAACCTGTTGATGGGTCAGGTCAAATTCTTCAATCAGGCGATGTAATGCCTGGGCCTCTTCCATGGGGTTCAGATCTTCCCGTTGAATATTCTCTATAAGCGACATGGCAATGGCGGCTTCATCATCCACATCTTTAATGACCGCAGGTATTTTCGCCAGTCCTGCTAGTTGTGTGGCTCTCCAGCGTCTTTCACCAGCTATAATCTCATACCGATTTTCACCAATAGCCCGCAAAACAATAGGCTGCATGACACCTTGAGCACGAATTGAATTGGCCAATTCCTGTAATGCCTCATCATCCATCACCTGCCTTGGCTGATATTTACCGGGCTGAATCCATTCCACAGGCACTTCATCGAGGTTACTTGAAGCTTGTGTCTCATTCGTTCTGGTTTTTGACTCTGACCCAAGTAGTGCGTCAAGCCCACGGCCAAGGCCTCTCTTCTTGCCCACCATGGTTAGGTTACTCCTTGCAGTACACCCGCTTTTTCGTAGCGGCGATTAATTTCCCCGGCAAGTGCCAGATATGCTTTTGATCCCCTGGAAAGTCTATCGTAATAGAGCACAGGTAGGCCGTGGCTTGGCGCTTCCGCAAGGCGGACATTTCGTGGAATGACGGTTCGATAGACCTTGTCACCAAAATGATCGAGCAGTTGTAACGACACATCTCTGGTTAGACTATTTCTCGGGTCGTACATGGTCCGAACAATACCTTCAATTTCGAGACTGGGATTCAAGTTTGCTGAAATTCTACGAATAGTTGTTACCAGTGCAGACAAGCCTTCCAGCGCATAATATTCGCACTGCATCGGGATAATCACCGCATCAGCTGCCACAAGCCCATTAATCGTAAGCAAACTCAAGGAGGGAGGGCAATCGAGCAGGATAAAGTCATATTTATCTTTCACCCCTGCCAGCGCATCCGAAAGCCGATACTCGCGCCGATCCAGATCCATTAGCTCTAATTCGGCACCCGTCAATTCTACATTCGAGGCGAGTACATCATAACCAGCCTGGTCAGCGGTAACGATTGCCTCTGACACGGCTCGGCTATCAACGAGCACCTCATAAACCGAAAGCGACACCGTATGTTTATCGATACCGCTGCCCATGGTTGCGTTTCCCTGGGGATCCAGATCAATCAGCAGCACACGACGTTTAGTTGCCGCCAGAGACGCTGCCAGATTCACCGTCGTTGTTGTCTTACCAACGCCGCCTTTCTGATTTGTTATTGCCAGTACAACCGCCAACCTATGCCTCGTTTTTTTCAAGTATTACTAGATGTCGCTCTGCTTCCAGGCCAGGCACATCAAGCTTATGGACAGCTGCTACCTGGAGATTGCCGGACAATTGCCCAGTCAGCTCTTCTTCAAGTCGACCTTTCATTGCCAGCACCTTACCCCCTGGCGCCAACAAGTGTGCCGTTTTCTGACTGATGTCCGCAAGTGATGCAAAGGCTCTGCAGGTCACAAGATCGAATTGACCTTGAAAATCCTCAACCCTGGACTGCACGACCTGACAATTAGCAAGCTGATGATTAATTACCATCTGCTGCATAAATCGCGTTTTCTTGCCGTTGCTATCGAGCAGTGTAAATTTCACATCCGGCAGCAGCATGGCCAGAGGAATCCCAGGGAGACCACCACCTGCACCCACATCGACCACTGTTTTCGCCGCCAGGAAAGGATAGATACTCAAGGAATCCAATAGATGATGACTGGTAACCTGTTCAGCGTCTTTGATAGCGGTCAAGTTATAGGTTCGATTCCACTTGATCAGTTCCTCAGCAAAATGCTGAAGCCCGGCAATTAGGTCAGGCGCCGGGTCGATACCCAGGGCCTTTATCCCAGCAGCCAGTGATACTGGCTGGCTCATGCTTGCTGGCGAGTAGATAGCTGAGAGGTCTTCTTCAAATGTACCAGAAGCAGCGACACGGCAGCTGGTGTGACACCAGATATGCGTCCTGCCTGACCAATGGTTTCCGGTCTGACGTCAGCAAGCTTTTGTCTTACCTCATTTGATAAACCGTGAATGTCTGCGTACTCGAGGTTTTCAGGAATCACCACACTCGCTTGATGAACAACTCGATCTATTTCTTCCTGTTGCCGGGCAATATAACCCTCATACTTGAGGTCAATCTCAATCTGTTCATTGACCTCATGGTCAGGCCAATCAATATCTACATTGGCGAGCAGGGACTCTATGTCGACTTTTGGGCGACGTAACAGATCAGTTAAAGAATATTCCCGGGCCAGTCCCTGTCCCAGATACTGCTCAATCTTGTTACCTGGTTGACACCAGTGGCTGCCAAGCGCCTGTTTACGTGACGCGATCATCTCGATCTTTTGATTAAATCGACGCCATCTAGCCTCATCGATGAGCCCCATTTCGTGGCCTACCTCTGTCAAACGCCGATCTGCATTATCCTGACGCAGGATCAATCGATATTCTGCCCGGCTAGTGAACATCCGATAGGGCTCTTTGGTACCCATGGTGATCAGATCATCAATGAGCACACCAATATAGGCCTCATTACGCTTTGGACACCAGGGTGCCTTGTCAGAGGCCTTTCGCGCTGCATTAATGCCTGCAATTAAGCCCTGTGCCGCCGCCTCTTCATAGCCAGTGGTGCCATTAATCTGACCGGCGAAATAAAGTCCCGCGATATGTTTAGTCTCGAGAGAAGAATGGAGATCTCGTGGCTCAAAGAAGTCATATTCAATGGCATAACCGGGTCGGGTGATATTTGCAGCTTCAAACCCCTTAATACTCCGCACCAGTTCCAGCTGGACATCGAAAGGCAGACTCGTGGATATCCCGTTCGGATAGAGTTCGTGGGTATTTAGGCCTTCTGGCTCGATAAATATCTGATGGCTGTCCTTGTCGGCAAACCGCACCACCTTATCCTCGATCGAGGGACAATAGCGTGGACCGACACCATCAATTTCACCCGTGTAAAGCGGTGATCTATCCAGCCCAGCGCGAATAATGTCGTGGGTGCGGGCTGATGTATGGGTGATATAGCAATTTACCTGTTCCGGATGCTGATCTGTTGATCCCATAAATGACATGACGGGACGAGGTGTATCGCCAGGTTGGG
>CBDUKY010000391.1:0-3487 GCA_965367925.1 uncultured Pseudomonadales bacterium
AATTTTTCTGGTTGCAGTTTTCCGCACCAATTCTAATGATCACCATGCTGGTCATTCTCGCCTATCGATTCGTTCTGTCGTTTCGAGAGCAAGTCAATGCGGAACAACAGATTCGCACCGAACGCGAACGCATTTTTTCTGACATCCATGACGATGTGGGTAGTAAGGTTCTATCACTGGTTTACTCCGCTGAAAGCAATGGTCAGGCAGAGATGGCCAGGGACGCACTACGCGAAATAAGAGCGATTGTTGCCGGCGGTACCAGTCGTGGTGGCGCACTGGCTACGATTCTTGGCTCCTATGAAGCTGAAGCAAGACAACGTTTCAACGAGGCTGCAATTAGCCTCGACTGGACAGAAAACCTGCAACACAGTCATAACCTGAGTGATAGCTTGCAGTATCACTTACAGCGGATATTCAGGGAACTCGTGTCAAATATAATCAAGCATGCCAGTACAGATAAGGTAGAAGTTTTTATTCATACGGAACAGGGGCATATTAATATCATGCTCAGGGATTTTGGTGTTGGTATGAGTGACGGTTCGCCCGGGACTGGTATGTCTGGCGTCGCACGCCGGGTTGCTGAATTGAACGGCACCGTAAACTGGGCAGATACACAGCCTGGTTGCCGGGTAGATGTGCACCTACCACTAAATGGGAAAGCATAGTATGGAAACGCTGAAAAATTGCTTAATCGTAGAAGATCATGCCCAGGCACGTGATTGGCTAAAGCAAGCAGTGAATCAGGCATTTAATGCCGCGAACTGTATTCTGGTTGGCTCCGTCAAAGAAGGCAGACAAGTTATTGATACGACAATGCCAGAGCTTGCACTGATTGACCTTGGCCTACCTGATGGTAGTGGTGTGAATCTAATTAGTCTTTTGGATGCGAATCGACGCACCTTTGGCAAGGACACCACCATTGTCGTTTCGACTGTAATGAATGATGACGAAAGCATATTTTCTGCCATACGAGCTGGTGCCGACGGGTACATACTAAAAGAAGAAACCCTCGAAGGTCTTGTTAGTATGCTGCAAGGAATCTACGAAAATAAGCCGCCGCTGTCTCCAACTATCGCCATGAGGCTATTGGATTATTTTAAGTCAGATACAGCACAAGCCGACCCACTGGCACCCAGGGAAAGACAAATCCTACAGTTACTGGCAAAAGGATTTACCGTCTCAAAAGTAGCCGAAATGCTAGGTATCACCTACAACACAACAGCAAGCTACGTGCGAGATATCTATCGAAAACTGAATGTGAGCTCACGCGCCGAGGCGACCCTTGAAGCTTCAAAACGTGGACTTGTTTGAGCTGCTAACGAAGCCAGTTAATCGCAACAGGGTTTAAAGCCCACGCTCACTGGCATATATCTGCCGCAGAATTTTACGCCATGTTTTGTACTGGGTTTGTAGTGAACCCTCAAGTTCAATCACCCGCCCCTCAAGCTCGGTAATCGTAGGCGCGATTTCCCGTTCGAAGGACCCTGATAATTCCCGCAATTCATCCTCATTGAGCTTTAGTTCTTTATAGGTGTTATACACATTCTCGATAGCAAGCCAGGTGCCAGAACGAGGTCTACTGCCCTTGCTACCGTCCTCGGAGATTTGCTGGTTATAAACTAGCAATTCATAGCTTGATTGACGCCAGAAGGGATAGATCCCTTTCATGTCATTGAAAAATAGATTGAAGTGCTCATCGACAACTTCCTGCATGGCATATTCACTTTCACGAATCTTCTTCACCCGCTGATACATAGGATCATTTCGTGCTGGCAATCCAGCCATGATGATCTGCCCCTCCTGGTCTTCCACGAGATAGCGACCAAAGGCTTCCGGAGAAAGGCTTAATGCATACTGCAACATCGCAGTATCTAAAATATTCGATACATCCTTTTCTGATAGTGCCAATTGCACCAGTGCCATATCGTTGGCAATCTGATTAAACAAATCTTGAAATGGATCAACGCCTTCAGGGTTTGCAGTTTCATAGGGAAAATCCGTGGCGGTATCAACATAGGTTTTATCAATCCATACCACATTTCTGGCGTCACGCACCTTAACCTTAAGCTGCATATTCACCGCATTGGATTCAACCACTGTCGCTGTGACGATGACCTCTGCTAGCGCATCTTCCACTGCGACGACCTTAACTGCACCCCAGTATCCGGATTCCATCAGGGTATCCCGCAGCAGTATGGGAAAGTAGGCTGACTCTGCATCGCGAATTGGTTCGTAGATACGACTGACTGTGGCACCATCAGCGTCTACCGGCGTAAAGAGCAAGATGCCAACATTTAGCGGTACCTGGCTTGAACTAGCCTCGCTACCGTCGAACCTGCGCAATTCAACATTGATGGGTTCCACAACGGGTGCTTCTACAATGGATTTCGATTGGCTTGCGCAGGCTGTTACGAGCGCAAGTAGCAGGAGGGTGAAATATTTCATCTAGTCGGACGGCCCCAGGGTACAGGTTTTTTTCTTTTCCAGGGTGAACGTGCAGTCATACTGACTATTGCCTGGCTCGAAGGGCATATACACCCGATTTATCGTAAAGGGCTGTGACGCGGCATCTGTTTTTACGGTGGTTGATACGCTGAGCCTTTCACCACTTTCCGCTAGCACCAGGCGATGCACGATTACTAGTCCCTCTGGGAGTCTTGAAACAAAGATCAGTTGGCCAGACGCATCAAAACCACACCATTCCTGACCGAAGGTGAGCGCGGGTGGCTCGGTATCGAAATCACAGGTCAGGGCAAAGTCGTCGTCGCGATCAACCACTATATAGTCATCGGCCTGCTCAATCTTTAGCACTGTGGAATGACTCATCCCATCTGCAAGGGTGCCTAATCTAATAATGTCGTTTAAATTTTCTATGGCCTGCTCAACCTGATACCTGCCCCCATAGACGTCTTGTTTGTCCGCACGCCGACTGGCGGTCTGGGTCATTTGCGCTTTCGCTATTTCATATAAGTAGAGGAGTTTTTCCTGGGCATTTTCAGTGAGCTTGTAATCCACTTCCCAGTTACCAGACAAATCTACCGCAACACCCCTTTTGGTATCAGGTAGGTCTGGCGGTTGAGAGGCACAGGCAACGAGCGCAAGCATCAATATTGAACAGCAAATCAGCTTCATAAATACATCAACAAAATCACAAATCAGTTTGATTTGCCCAGCAAATCAAAGGTTGTACGGGTATCGATGGAAAATCCGTCGAATCCTAGCATACCACCTGGTTTACAAACGCTGGACAGGCACACAACAATGAGGAAAATTAGACGTCGGGCAGTCAACATTCGTTCCAACTAATTACAACATGAATCACTTTCGTAAATGTCCCGCCTGCGGCATGTACGGCGTCGACCGAAAAGCCCTCTATCCCGATGGTACAGCTTGTCTCTACTGCACACTGGTTATTGAAGTGAATTTGACCTACTTTCTGCTAGTCCAAACGCTGGTAGTGACCCTGATGGTATTGGATTTCAGG
>CBDUKY010000392.1:0-3487 GCA_965367925.1 uncultured Pseudomonadales bacterium
CTTGGCTTGATGTGTAATATTTTGCAGGACAATTACCCGGACCTGGTGGAAGAATTCTGGCAGGCGGGTGCTCGAAGAGTCCCCTTCGAGGATATGGTACCGCCAGAACTCGAATCGAAATATTCACCTGCACCTGGTGATGAAAAACTCTGGCTCCTTATGTGTCGGCGAGCCACCATTGAAACCGTGCTACGCCGCTATGTGGCAAGACAGCCTCATGTGCAAATTCTCGATCAAACCATCGTCACGGCAATGCGAACTGAGCGTCAGGATAATACGCTGGTCGTGACAGGGCTTGAGATTAGTCACAAGGGTGAAAAGTCGGTACTCGAAGCCGATGTCGTGGTTGATGCTAGTGGTCGAACCACGAAGTTTGTTGATTGGCTCGCGGAACTGGGTGCGACGGTTGAGAAGGAAGATGATAATGCAGAGATTGTTTATTACACCCGGCACTATAAATTGTTGCCTGGTGTGCCTGAACCGTCACGGCATAATAAGGAGCGATCCTCTGGTGACCTTGGTTATATCAAATATGGTGTCTTTCCAGGAGATGGTGGTCATTTCGCCGTGATCGTCTGTATGCCAGAAAAAGAGCAGTGGTTACGAGATGCGGTTAAATCTGGTGAAACCTTTGATCAAATTGCTCGATCCATACCAGGGCTTAATCACTGGGTGGCACCGGAGGTTTCTGAAGCAACGACTGTGTCATTTGGTTTTGCGGATATTCATGCGGTCTGGCGGCACTATGTGTCTGACGGTGAACCCGTCGCATTAAACTTCTTCGCAGTGGGTGATGCCCATGTACGTACGAATCCACTTTATGGCAGAGGTTGCAGCACTGGTGCATTACATGCGCATCTTTTAGCAGATGTGCTGGATGAAGAATCTGATCCAAGAAAAAGAGCCATCTTATTCGAAGAAAAAACTGAAGCTGAAATTCGGCCAATTTTTAAAACCAGTCTTGAAGAAGATAAGCGTGGTATCAAGCGCGCCGATGCAATTATTGAAGGCCGGGAACTAGAGCAAGCAGATAGTTTCAAGAAGTGGTTAGGTCTTGCTTTTGGGGATGCCATTGGTGCCGCGTCACGAAACGAACTCCATGTGCTGCGAGGCGTTATGCGCACATTCAATTTACTAGAGAAACCTGGTGAATTTTTGAACGATTGGCGAATTCGTCTTACCTTGATCCGCTATATGCTCCGGGGCAGGGCAAAAAATGCCACCCATCGATTGCAGCCAGGACCGAAACGAGACGAGATGATTAAAATTGTTGCCGCCGCGACCCGTCGCGATACCGGTAGTGAAGCGGGGCTGGTGCCAGATACTGGCGATGATAGTCAGACACTACTTGCGAGCTAATTCAGCGTTTATTCATGGCCGCTGGCCAAGTATGATTCGGCTTTCAGTATTAGATTAAGTTAGCCATGAGCAGTACTAACCAGATTTTGATTCTCACCACCGGCGGTACCATCGATAAGGTGTATTTCGATGCCAAGAGTGATTATCAAGTTGGTGAGTCTGTGCTGGATGACCTGCTAAAAAAAGCCCACGTTCAATATCCTTATCGGATTCAATCACTGTTGCGCAAAGACAGCCTTGAATTGAATGATGAGGACCGCAATACTATCCGTGATGCTATTTTAACATCGCCGGAATCACAGATTGTGATTACCCATGGGACGGATACGATGACCGAAACTGCAAAAGTTCTAGCAGGTATCCCAGATAAAACGATTGTATTAACCGGTGCACTTGCACCAGCAAGATTTGCTGAATCTGACGCGACCTTCAATGTGGGGATGGCGTTTTCAGCAGCCCAGGCGCTGTCCACAGGCGTCTATATTGTGATGAATGGTGAGGTGTTTGATGGCGCGAGGGTCGTTAAGGATCGCGCGCAAAACCGCTTTGTGGCCCTATGACCAGAATGCGCGCTTATAGTACCCATCATGCAATGCATGCATCAGGTAGTCTCAACAGTTGGTAGTAGGTTGTAGTTATTGATGTCTAATCATAGTGAAGCAAATGATCCCGCCTTGCAGGTGGCTGAACAACTCTGGCAGGCAGAGTATGACGCAACGCTAAACCAGACAATTGTCGTTTTTGGTACGCCCTTCTCATTTGCCCAGGTACAAGCAGCTACCAGTGAAATTCTTGCAGCAGATAAGCCAGTTAGACGTATCTTGTTTGATTTCACCCAGTGCATAGGGATTAAGACCACCACAACCGAGCTATTGAATGCTGGCAAAGAAGCTGCAAGCTGGGGCATACAGGATGGGAATAAGATAGCCCTGCTTGCTGGTTCACAAAGTGATGCAGGCTTGTTGAGAATTGTCAGTGCACATTTTAGTGAGCTACTGGTCCGGGTATTCTTAAGTCGCGATGAATCCTTGCGTTGGTTGCAGGTAGATGGAGATAAGATCTACGATTCGCCAACGATCACTGATCATAAAGCCATTCGTCTCAGGGGTAATATCACCCTTGATGAGATCTTGTCCGCACAAAATGAAGTCAGACTAGCAGAAGACTACAACCCGGCTTATGGCATCTTGTGGGATCTTCGGGATGCAAAGATTGCGGAATCTATCGACGAGGTTAAAGAATTAGCAGTTTTCATTGCTGGTAACCACAATCGCGACCGGACAGGGCACCGTAGCGCGGTGCTAGTTGATTCTCACTTTATGGAACTCATCATCCGTGAGATGTTCAAGGTAGAAGAATGGCCCGTCGATGATGTTGCCGTCTACCGCTCTTACCGGGAAGCCATGGCCTGGCTTGCGGCGGCTAACAATTCGTAACTCTCAAACCCTGTCACTGGCGCGACTTCCTGTTGCCATATCTTGTCGAGTTGCTCGATGATCTCTGGCGCCAATTTGTCTTTATGCTCACCTGTTTGACCCTGTCTTACCTTTGCGCTGTCACTACCTGAAGGTAGCCCACAAACAAGCTCACTTCGGGCGCGCATAAGCGCGTCATCGAATCGATCCTTGTATTGCTGCATAAACGGCAGGGAAGCATGTTCCAGTGTGGTGGTGAGCAGTGCCGGGGTTAACTCGATATCGATAAATTTCGCAATACGCCGAATAGTACCTTCGAGGTCCTCGCGCATGGATTCGTAACAGAGGTAAAGGACATTGGCTTGATCCTTGACCTTCCACCAGGAAAGCAAGTGCTTCCAATAGGCGCCCGAGGCGATGTAGCGTTGCTCGGCGAATTCCGTGAGGCTAATGCTGCCTGGCTCAAAAAACCAGCCTTCCATAAACTTGTAGCTGGAGTAGAGGGCGTCCTTTGGATCACGTATTGAGTTGATGTATTTGCCACCCTTGGGGATGGGCTCATATTCAAGATGACTCTTAAAGGCGCGAGGATTAGCGCGTTGTTCAGCATCGAGATCAAGACCAAGTGACGTGCTGGTCTCTATCCAGGGCACAACCCGGGAAATATCATCAAAGTCCATATCACCACCGGTTCTCAGACAGTGAACAATCTG
>CBDUKY010000393.1:0-3483 GCA_965367925.1 uncultured Pseudomonadales bacterium
GCATTCCCAGCAGCACTCGATCAACCAGATATTCCTTTTTTGTTGCTAGATCCACGCAATGGCTATACAGCCCAGAGTGGCCTGATTGGTAAAAATGGCACCGACACTGCAGCTGGTCGACCTCATTTTGTAACCACAAAGTCTGACTACAACATTGGCTCAGAAGAACAGCTCATTGTTGATCTCGTGCTACCGAACGAAAATGGACTGGAGATAACAAAGCGCTACACCCTTAATCGCAACGACTACCTGGTGCAGGTTGAATATATTATCAACAATCAATCAGCGTCAGACTGGCAAGCCGCCTTCTTTGGTCAGATTAAGCGCGACAGTCAGGATCCCCTGATGTCAGATACTCAAGGTATGGGTCTGCAACCTTATGTGGGCGCAGCAACCTTTAGAGAAGATGAACACTATTCAAAAATTGAATTCGATGATTTAGAAGAAGAGACTTACAAAGAGAAGGTAAAGGGTGGCTATATCGCGCTAGTTCAGCACTACTTTGTTAGCGCCTGGGTACCACTCGATAATGAATTATCCTATACCTACCAGGCAAGAAAGCTACCTAATAAAGATGTTTATCTATTTGGTTTTACGGCACCAGTAACCACGGTACCAGCAGGCCAGGAAGCCAGCTTTGGGGCACAGTATTATCTGGGTCCAAAAGACCAATACCGACTAGAAGAAATCGCAACGGGTCTTAACTTAACGGTCGACTACGGATTTTTATGGTGGTTAGCCCAGCCGCTGTTTGATCTATTGACCTTTATCCATGGCATTGTAAATAACTGGGGTATCGCGATTATCTTCCTAACGATTATTGTTAAGTCGTTACTATTTCCCCTGTCAGCAGCGAGTTTTAAATCCATGGCCAAGATGCGAAAGCTACAACCTGAAATGGCCAGGCTAAAAGATCGTTACGGTGATGATCGGCAAAAGTTTTCACAAGCGATGATGGAACTTTACAAAAAAGAAGGCGCTAACCCCCTTGGCGGTTGTCTACCAATCTTGTTACAGATGCCTGTGTTCCTCGCTCTTTATTGGACGTTGATGGAAAGCGTTGAATTAAGACAAGCGCCTTTCTTCCTCTGGATTCATGATTTATCGGCAATGGACCCATATTTTGTATTACCCATATTGATGGGTATCTCCATGTTTGTAACCCAGATGTTGCAGCCAGAACCACCAGACCCTGTACAGGCGAAGGTATTTAAGTTTATGCCGATCATGTTTACCTTCTTCTTCCTCTGGTTCCCATCCGGATTAGTACTCTATTGGTTTATGAATAATCTCTTATCAATACTGCAGCAGCTTTACGTTACGCGACAGATTGAAAAAGAGGGATAGTCCAGGACTATGGCCAGCCAACTAAATCGCCAGGACACAATCGCGGCGATTGCAACACCAGCTGGCCGAGGTGGTGTGGGTATTGTCAGGGTGTCCGGGCCTGCTGCACATGAAATTGCCGCAAGTGTAACGAGAAAGACACTGCAAGCTCGTCAGGCGACTTTCTCAAAATTCTATCAAACGACCATTGAACAAGATGATCTCGTCATCGATGAAGGTATAGCAATCTATTTTGCTGCCCCTAATTCGTTCACTGCAGAAGATGTTGTTGAATTGCAGGGCCATGGTGGACCTGTCGTCATGAATCTCTTGCTTGCGGAAGTTCTAGCACTTGGTGCCAGACTCGCGAGACCTGGCGAGTTCTCTGAGCGAGCTTACCTTAATGGCAAGCTCGATCTTTCACAGGCTGAAGCAATTGCTGATCTTATTGATAGTAGTACCCAGAAAGCAGCCCAGGGAGCAATCAGGTCCTTACAAGGTGAATTCTCGACGCTGGTTAAAACCATAAGCGATAAAGTACTCAGATTAAGAATGTTCGTCGAGGCAGCAATAGACTTCCCTGAAGAAGAAATTGATTTTTTATCTGACGATAGAGTTGAGTCTGACCTATTGTCTATTGGTGAAAGTATTGATCAGCTTTTACAACAAGCTAATCAAGGCGCGTTACTCAGAGAAGGTATATCGCTTGTGTTAGCCGGTAGACCCAATGTTGGAAAATCCAGCTTGATGAACCAGCTTTCTGGCCGTGAATCTTCGATCGTGACTTCGATAGCAGGTACAACGAGAGACCTTGTGCATGAACATATTCAATTAGAGGGTGTTCCATTAAGACTTGTTGATACAGCCGGTATTCGCGAGGCTAGTGATGAGGTAGAAGCCGAGGGTATAAAGCGCGCAATCCGAGAAATAGAAAATGCGGACGGCATTCTTGCTTTGATAGATATATCCACCGTGTCAGATTGGCAGGCAGAGGCTAATCAGCTATTAGAAGACCTACCATCAAAAAAACACATTCTTATTGTATTGAACAAGTCTGATCTGCTGGAAACCCCCCCGCCAATACCTGCTAACTACCCTTATTCGGTGGTAGCGATTTCGGCAAAGTCCGGCTGGCAGCTGGATGTACTGCAAACACATTTGAAACAACAATTTGTAATTAAACATTCCAGTGAAGGTATGTTCCTGGCCCGAACTCGTCATGTAGACGCGATAAAAAGAGCACAACAACACCTGCAGCAAGGCCAGCAACAGTTGCAAGAACATGCGGCTGGCGAACTTCTCGCTGAAGACCTAAGACTTTGCCATGAGGCCTTGTGTGAGATTACCGGCGAGTTCACCAGTGACGATCTGCTAGGTGAAATATTCTCTAGCTTCTGTATTGGTAAGTAATCCTTCAGATTAGCTGGCCGTCTCCGCGGTGGACAATGACTCGATGCTGGGTATACTTGCCGACCCTGAAATTCAACAAACCAGACCCCTATATGGATTATCCCGGTCATTTTGATGTCATCGTCGTCGGCGGCGGACATGCAGGCACTGAAGCCGCAATGGCATCCGCAAGGATGGGTGCGCCAACCTTGTTGATTACCCAGAACATTGAAACCCTGGGCCAGATGTCCTGTAACCCTGCCATAGGGGGAATTGGTAAGAGTCACCTGGTGAAAGAAATTGATGCGCTTGGTGGTGTCATGGCGAAAGCCGCGGATCTGGCAGGCATTCATTTTCGGGTCCTGAACTCCCGGAAAGGACCAGCGGTCAGGGCAACCCGTGCCCAGGCGGATCGACAACTTTATAAGCATGCTATTCGTGGATTTCTCGAAAATCAGCCTAATCTGAGCATTTTTCAACAGTCCGTAGATGATCTAATTTTGCATGAAGATCAAATCCGGGGTGTGGTGACTAATGGCGGCATTCGTTTTTATGCGCCAACAGTCGTACTCACAGTCGGTACGTTTCTTGGTGGCATCATTCATGTTGGTATGGAAAAACAAGCAGGCGGTCGTGCCGGTGATGCACCATCGAATCGCCTGGCGGAACGCTTACGTGCACTCCCATTCAGAGTAGATCGTCTTAAAACAGGTACCACGCCACGTATTGACGGTAAGACAGTTAATTATGAGGGCCTCGAAGCCCAAC
>CBDUKY010000394.1:0-3476 GCA_965367925.1 uncultured Pseudomonadales bacterium
CTGGACCAAAGTAGGCGGTATCACCTAGACCAGTGGTCTTCAGATAAGCTTCTGCACGCTTTGCGATTGAGCGTGGATCACGTTCGTAGCCTTGTAGAGTCGTTGGTTCAACGATATCGCAACGAAGATTGACAGTAGTTTCTTCTGTAAATGGGTCAACAACGGCCGTGCTGTCATCCGGCATTAAAATCATGTCTGATTCGTTGATTGCTTTCCAACCTGCGATGGAAGATCCATCAAACATTGCGCCGTCTTCAAAAAAGCCTGCATCAATTTTTGCGGCATTGTTCGTGACATGCTGTTCTTTGCCGCGAGGATCTGTAAATCGTAGATCCACCCATTTGGCGTCATTGTCTTTTATTAGCTTCAGAGTTTTCTCTGACATTGGTGATCCTCCGATGGATTAAACCGATTTGTATTGGTGCAGAAAGTGGGAGCAAAGAATATGCCATCAAAGATTAAAGTTAAACTGCTGATTTTCTTGGCCTGCAGCGCAGCCTGACAAAATACCGCGCACCAAAATAGCTCGCGTGTTCATCGTGCGCATTGTTATGGTGCGTTTTATCCGACTTCAATGGTGATATGTATTTCGTTATCGACACTTGCGGTGTTCAGAACCTGGTGGCCATTAATCCGACACCAGGTTGGAATATCGTTTAGTGCCCCTGGATCCGTACAGATGACCAGTAGCTGATCCCCGGTAGACAAGGTTTTGATCTTATCCTGGGTTCGAATCACAGGCATGGGGCAGAGCATTCGCCTGGCGTTGAGTTCATGTAAGACGGGTTTCATCCGCTAGATATGCCAATCAGTTGGAATATCAGTGGGTCTGGCTGGTGCTACCCGGCACAGGGACACCTGACCATCCGGGGCTCGCAGTTCCAATTCGACTTCCGTCGCATCGCGGCCCTGGGAGTATCTTGCAACGATCTTGGCGGCAAGGTTGATATCAGCGGCATCTGGAGAGCCATCAATCAAGGCAAGTGGACCGCGGTGAGAAACCGGGTTTAGGCTTAGATATTGATTCTTGTATCCGGACAGATAGTTTCCCTCGCCTTCTTCCCGACTAATGATGACCTTAAAGTTTTGTTTTGGACGAATATGTCTGCCGACCTTAAGGAGCATGATGTCGTCCAGCTCATAGGATCTGTCCCCGCGTGCTTGCCACATGTCTCCTAGCTTTTTCGAATAGGATTCGTCAGTCAGGAAGCAGCAACCGCCGGCTGGCTGAGCAAAATCTTCAAAACCAAGGGATTCGGCTAAAGCGATTTGCGGTTTACGATTCCGACCATGGAATCCATAGAGCTTGTCTCTATCCACCCAGCCTTCTCGCTCGGGTAGGGTTTCCGGTAGATTTTTAGCGCACAAGGGCCGCAGCAGGCGGTCTTCAGCACCTGACTCCCTGGCGATAATTGGCATGGTTTCCTTGCGCTGGGACTTGGGGCGTTGGCCAACCACCTCACCAGTGATGATGAAGTCGAACTGATTCTCTTCCATCCAGGCCCAGGCCTGGGCTTTATTGACCATAAAGATTTTGCAATCCAGGCAAGGGTTTAGATTCTGGCCATAGCCATGTTTTGGATTCAGCAAGACGTCTTTGTATTCATCGATCACATCGATAATGTGTAATTTGATGCCGAGTTGTTCGGCAACCCAGAGAGCGTTGTTGCGCTTTTCCTTCTGCTTGTCTTTCTTGCGGATGGCATGGGTGTGACCTTCAACACAAAAACCCGTGTAAAAGTTGATACCTTCCACGTGAATGCCTTGATCGATGATGATCTTGGTGGCAAGTAAGGAATCTAGCCCGCCAGAGATGAGTGAGACGGCTTTGCGTTGCGGTTCGGTCATGGGAATAGCAGGGTAGGGTTGGGTTTTTGAGCGGCGCATTATAACCACTTGTGCATAGGATTTGCAGCGAAGCTCGCTATTATTAGCTGGATCAGTATAATGCCGCGCTGCACCAGAGACCCTCCTTATGACCCAGAAAATCCGCAATATTGCCATTATTGCTCACGTTGACCATGGCAAAACAACGCTTATTGATAAGCTCCTGCAACAGGCAGGTGCGCTTCAACGAGGCGAAGAACAAGTCGAACGTTTGATGGATTCAAACGAAATCGAGAAAGAACGAGGTATCACCATCCTCGCCAAGAACACTGCACTTGAGTGGGAGGGGCACAGGGTTAATATCGTTGACACACCTGGTCACGCCGACTTCGGTGGCGAAGTGGAACGCATATTATCGATGGTAGATTCCGTGCTACTGGTAGTGGATGCCGTTGATGGCCCCATGCCACAAACACGCTTCGTAACCAGCAAAGCCTTTGCAAATGGCCTTAACCCGATATTGATGGTCAATAAAATTGACCGGGAAGGCGCGAGACCTGACTGGGTTGTTGATGAAGTATTTGAATTGTTCGACCAGCTAGGTGCGAATGATGAACAACTCGATTTCCCCGTGATCTATGGCTCTGCCATTGAGGGCCGGGCCGGCTTGTCTATGGATAAGATTGAAGATGATATGAGTTGCTTAATGCAATCTATCATTGATCATGTGCCGGAGCCGGTTGTCGATGTAGATGCACCTTTCCAAATGCAAATCAGTGCCCTCGATTACAACAGTTACGTGGGGGTCATTGGACTTGGCCGTATTTCCCGCGGTACCGTCCGTAAGGGTGAAAATATTATTGTTGCCTCAAGTGACGGCAAGACTCGAAAAGGCCGTGTACTGCAGGTAATGGGGTATCAAGGCCTTGAACGCGTGGAAGTGGACACAGCCTCAGCGGGTGACATTATTTGCGTTACCGGCATTGAAGGTCTGCAAATTTCGGAAACCCTGTGTGATCCGAATAAAGTCGAAGCAATGCCAGCACTCGTGGTTGATGAGCCGACTATCTCTATGACCTTTCAGGTCAACACCTCGCCGTTCGCCGGTCGAGAGGGTAAATTTGTCACCAGCCGAAATATCAAAGAACGACTTGAGCGCGAACTGATACACAATGTTGCGCTAAGGGTTGAGAGCACTGACTCTGCGGATCGATTTAAGGTGTCTGGCCGGGGTGAATTACACCTGTCCGTATTGATCGAAAATATGCGCCGTGAGGGTTTTGAGCTAGGTGTGTCACGTCCTGAAGTCATCTTTAAAGAAGTCGATGGTAAAACCCACGAGCCTTTTGAAAATGTGCTGCTTGATGTTGAAGATCAACATCAAGGTGGTGTTATGGAAGAGTTGGGTCGACGAAAAGCCGTACTGAACAATATGGTACCGGATGGCAAGGGTCGTGTTCGACTCGAGTATATTGCCCCTAGCCGGGGTTTGATTGGCTTTCGATCTGAGTTCCTGACCCTGACATCAGGCACGGGTATTATGACGAGCACCTACTCTCACTATGGAGAGATTGTTTCCGAGGACATGGAAGGCCGTGCCAACGGTGTGCTGGTCAGTATGGCAAGCGGTAAGAGCCTTGCGTTTGCTC
>CBDUKY010000395.1:0-3472 GCA_965367925.1 uncultured Pseudomonadales bacterium
GACCTGATTCACTATCGGAACATCAATGATCGCACTATCGATCACGTCGATGAGCAAGAAGTTGAAACCCAGTTTGGCAAATTCAAACTGCGCACTTACACAGACCGAATCTCTGACGGCGTTCACTACGCCCTCTCTGTTGGGGAGATAAAAGAAGAAGAACCTTGTCTCGTCAGGGTACAAACAATAAATACCCTGCGTGATGTATTTGGCACACTAAGGCCAGGCTTTAAAAGCTCCTGGTCCATTGACGACACCATGTCGAGAATTGCCAAAGAAGGCCAGGGAGTCATGGTGGTGGTTGCACAGGATGAAAGCCAGCAACAGATCCTCAATCAGATCAAGCACTTTCCTGAAATGCCACCAGTTCAGAAGGCGACCTCCGAAAGCGGCGTTTATCGCGTTATTGGCACAGGTTCACAGATTCTACGCGACCTGGGTGTTGGTAAGATGCGCCTATTAAGTTCACCTACACGTTTCAACGCCATTTCAGGATTTGACCTGGAGGTTGTTGAATTCCTCGAAAACGACTAGCGAGTCTTCTATGGCGGATATCAGCATCAGCACGGAATTAAACCCTTCTCCACTGGTTAAGATATTCGCTACCAAATTTCGCAAAGCCATCCATCAACCCGGCTATTGTCAGCAACTGGCGAAAGCAAGTGGTACCTTCGCTTTAAAGTCCAGCAAGGACCCTCAAGCTGTCACCATCACTATTTCGGCCAATAATGTCCATCTGGTAAGTGGCGTGGTACCCCATGCAGATATTGTTATCAGTCTCGATTTTGACAACCCAGATGCAGCACCAAAAATTACTAACCTCTGGCGACATCCACTCTATGCCATGGCGATTGGCAAATTGTTAGAATTTCAATCACCACACTGGATTGATGCGATGAAGCGTTTCTGGGAACAACATCATGACTTCCCTGGTATGCCATCTGGGATCAAGGTCCACTGTGAGGACGAGGATAGAGATTTCACTATCGGCTCTGAGAGCCATGAAATGTTGTTAACTGGTAAGGCGGAAGATATAGCAGAAGTGTTTTCTGGTGATGCCGTGCTTTTCGAAAGCTTGTCTAAGCAAAAGCTTAAGGGCCAATTTAACTTCCAACACGCGGTTGTGATAAGTGACGTTACCTTACATATGATGCTGGGAGATATCTGATGAAAAAGCAGGAACTCGGTGATTGGCTAGATCAACACCATGTAGAAGTCATTAGAACCCATGCAACAAACCTTGACGGTACCGGCGTTGGTAAACATCTGCACCGGGATAAGTTTTTAAATAGCTTACCGAAGGGCCACGCCATTTCTGATATGGCAGTAAACATGGATCATACTGGCGCACCTCATATGACCAGCTGGCATCCCCAGCGAGAAGCCAATCTGGGAGACATCTTCCTTCGCCCTGACCTCACTACCCTGATCTATGATGGACCTGATCCTGATTTAGGTCATTGTATCGGGGACTTCACCAACGCAGCAGGCGAAAGTCTTGATCTTTGTCCACGCTCAGTGCTTAAAAAACTCGTCAAACAGGTGGACGAACTTGGGTATGAGATCAAAACCACATTCGAATTAGAATTCTTCCTGTTTCAGGAATCTTTTCTCGAATTACGCCACGCTAAATATCGTCAGATGACACCCATCAGCGCTGTGCAACAAGGTGGTGGTATCTACAACATTCGTAACGCCTATCAGGTTAAACCCTTCATGCGAGAACTCATCAAGCGTATGGAATGGAAAGGTATCTCCTGGGAAGGTTGGAATGATGAGGCTGGTATGGGTCAAGTCGAGCTTAACCTGACACCCCTCGACCCAATCAAGATGGCTGATACGGTGATCCGCACCAAACAAATGATCTACGAGGTGTCTGTTGATCTTGGCATGGCTGCAACCTTTATGGCGAGCTTTGGTTCAACCTTCGGCAGCGGCATGCATATTCATCATTCGCTGGTGAACAAAAACACTGGTGAATCCGCATTTTTTGATGGTACAGCGCCGGACAAGCGCAGCCAGCTCATGCAACACTGGACAGCAGGTATACTAGCTACAAGTCGTGGTGCGGTTTCAATGCTCTGCCCAACGGTCAATTCATTCCGTCGCATGCGCCAGTTTGCCGCTGTACCACTCACTGCAACCTGGGGTGAGGATAATAAAACTACCGCCTTGCGACTTATTTCTGGCACCCAGAACTACAGCCGTATCGAGCATCGGGTTGGTGCCGCGGACTTGAATCCCTATCTTGCGCTGGCTGTGATTATTGCTGGCGGTCTTGCTGGATTAGAGGCGAAACTGCCTTTAGCAGAGGAATTCACCCAGATGGCCTGGGGAATGCCCGCCTCGAAATTGGATCTACCGTCTACGATTATGGATGCCGCAGAGGCACTAAAAAGCGATACACTACTCAATCAGGTGCTTGGATCAAGCTTAATAGATTATTGGGCAAAGACTCGAGAAGCAGAATGGCTCGCCTTTCATACGGAAGGTGCCGATGCTGCTAGCCAACAAGTAACCTTGTGGGAATATCAACGTTATTTTGAAATGGTTTAAAGAGGAAAATCTATGCGATATCTATTAGCGATACTATTGCCGCCGATTGCGGTTTTTATTTGTGGCAAACCCATTCAGGGCATAATTAATATCATTTTGACACTATGCTTTTTTGTACCAGGTGCTATTCATGCTGTGCTAGTTGTTCACGGTTACTACGCGGACAAGCGCACAGACAAGATTGTCGAAGCCATCAAAGGGGGCGACTAGATGTTGCTACGAATCGCACTGGTCATCCTACTAGGGCTCACCGTTAGCTGTGAGAGCACCTACTATGATGCCATGGAAAAGATTGGCGTCCACAAACGTGACATCTTGATCGATAGAATCGAATCTGCTCAGGAAGCACAAGAGGAAGGGCAAGAACAATTTAAAGACGCACTTGAACAATTTCAGGCAGTCGTGAATTTCGATGGTGGTGAGTTACAAACCGTCTATGAAAAGATGAACGATGAATATGAAGACAGTGTTTCCGCTGCTGAGACAATTTCATCGCGCATAGACGATGTTGAATCCGTTGCTGATGCCTTGTTTGAAGAATGGCAATCGGAGCTTGATGAATATACCAACGCTAAATATCGACGGGATAGCGAACGCCAGCTAAAAGCTACAAAACAGCGCTACGCCCGGTTGATGGCTTCTATGCACCGTGCAGAAAGTTCCATTGATCCAGTGTTAAGCAGCTTAAAAGACAATGTGCTCTATCTGAAACACAATCTAAATGCCCGTGCTATCGCTTCACTGAAAGGTGAACTTGGCGACGTGGATCAGGATGTGCAACGTCTGATAGAGACGATGCAAAGTGCCATCAACGAATCAAACGCATTTATCGCCGAACTGCGTCAGGACGGATAAGTTCTCGTCGATTTCTCTTCTGGGTATGTCTGACTAGTCTGGCATGCCCAGAGAAGGGTCC
>CBDUKY010000396.1:0-3464 GCA_965367925.1 uncultured Pseudomonadales bacterium
ATGATGGGCATGTTCCGAGAGGTGCATGTCCTATGAAGCAGCTATTCCTACTCAGTTTTTTACTCTGGCCAGCACTTGCTAATGCTACGGGTATGCATACACCCGGCAATCTCCATTCGTTGACCCTGGACGAGCTTGAATGGCAGGGAAAAAATATTAGTCATCTATTTGTTCACGGCTGGTCGGGCGATGCATTTAACAAACTGAGTTACGAGTTGGAGCTGGACCATACCCAGCACGGCGACACAGCACGTGAAGTCGACCTGACCTATCAATTTGCTGTGACGCCCTTTTCTGACCTCAAGGTTGGCCTCAGTCATCTTGTCAATGAATCAGTTAACGATACCTTTATCACGTTCGGTGCACTCGGCACCACAACTGGGTTTATTCACTTTGATAGCAAGCTATTACTTGGTCCTGCAGGTAAGGTTGGCTTGAGTCTTGAGTTTGAACATGAGTATCCATTGAGTAAACACTGGGTTATGGAATCTTCCATCACAGTTGAAGCCTTGTCTGGCATTGAAGATTCGGGATTGCAGGAAACGACACTGGGCCTCAGGTTCAACTATGAAACCCTAAACAGACTTGGGTTTTATGTGGGTGCTGAATGGACGGACGAGCATCAGGTATCTAGCGATGATTTAAGGGGAGTCATTGGTCTGAGTTACTGGTACTAGTTTCCAATAAAAAAGCGCAGCTGCCTGGATAACAACTGCGCTTCTAGTAACCCGGGTGTTTCACCTAACCCCAGTTAAAACTATCCCAATTAGATTGATCCCAGTTCCCGACAGGTATTTCTTGCAATGCATCTGCAATATCACCAGTAACAAGATCTGGGTTTTGGCTCGCAAAGTCTTGAATTTCGCCTTGCAGGTCACTCACATCACCACTATCAATGACCACGTCCGACGGGGAAACAGTACCGTTGTTAATAGCCTGCAGGGTATCCGCGGTGATGGTCTGACCACCAGTTACCTTTGTTGCTACAAAGGTGGTGACGAGATTACTGATATCCGGCGTGTTTTCGTTGTATTCAAATCCGCTGACAACCTCACTTGCCTCTTCAGCAATACTCTTTGCAACACTAGACACCGTAGTTAGCAAATCACCCACATTACCAGTGTCGTTAACGGACTGCAGAATCGGCGTAACTGCGGATGCAACCACCGCTGTTGTTGTAGACTGAAAGCCTGGGGAACTTAGCAAGCCCACAACATCAGCAGGTGATGCATTGAAGCGTGAGGTTTTTTTCGCGATGGTATTTGATATGACCTTTACTGTCGCATCAATTGCCACATTCACCAGATCCGCATTGTCTGAAACACCGCTTGTATTGGTCCTGGTTGTTTCAATCACTGCAGGCACAACTGCAATAATGGTTCGGAACACATCTGCACTACCATCAGTCGGCGCCGACTGCAGGGCGCCGATATCCGTTAGTTGAGATTCAAGCTGGGTAGTGTCTGCGCCACCTTTGACGATTTCACTTACCAACTCTACCTGAAACGTTGGGTCTTCTAACAAAGCTGGCGGCTCTGGTGCTTCTGCAAAAAGCGCCAGGGCTTCATCCACTGTTGTGCCAGCATCTGCTGCACGCCGGGCGATAGTGTCTAACACTGAATCCGCAGCTGAACCTGACGCAGTACCATCGTTAGCAACAAAATCTGGATCTGTCGAGAATGCGTCATAATCCAAATTGGCACCGAAAACGCGATTGATGATGGCATCACCACTATCATCAATCGTTGATGGGTCAACTGTTGCAAGTGCGCTGGCAAGACCAGCGTTACTTGTAGCATCAGCACCACCTAAGACCGAACTACTTACCAGGTTAGTAATTGGATTGATGTTAGCGACAATGTCAGTACTACCATCTGCCGGCGCCTGTACGATATTAAGCAATGGTGTACCACCTGGAGGTGTTGCGCGGATAATCACCGGCAAGGCAATACCAGGTGGCAAGACGACACTATAAGAACCATCTGTTCCGGTCGCTGTGTCAGGTATATCTACCAGGTTGCCGCTAGCATCAATGACCTCAATCAGCGCACCATCCAGGGCTGCACCAACTGCAGCAATACCGGCAACAATCGTCGGGTCTGCTGGCGGTTGAGGCTGCTCGGTTGTAATGCCAGTAGATACAGCTGGACTTGAACTACCACTATCACAAGCAACAATAAATAGGCAGCTAGCAGCCAATAGGCACAAATTTCTACATTGTTTCAACATGGGGCTATACCTCGTTAGTTGATAATTGTGCCGTCAATGAGGAGCTGCGCCACGGACCCATCACCGCCTAAGGTATCGAGTGTGGCACCATCATCCATCACTAATGTGCTATTAAGATTTGCATTAAGGACCCCGTCAAACGTTGCACCGCGAATAATACTAACGTCTGTACCATAGACATCCGTTGATGCGGTTCTTGATACATCTTCGCCTACTAGTAGTGAGCCACCATAGATCTGCACGACGTTATTAGTAGAGTTTTCGGAGAAGACTACATCGGACCCATAGAGCTTTGTCTCACCCGTTAAACCGTCCTGCAGTATGTCAGCAAGAATCATCGTCGATGCTGATGAACGAATGTCACCAGTAACACTAATCATTTGTCCTGCTGCAGCAAGCACAGAGAAGTGACTGTCATTTAGCGCCTGGATACCAATGGCAAGTTCGCCAGGGCCAGCGGTGGCGTTAAACTCTGTCGCACCTACTGCTTCATTGGAAAGAAATCCACCACTATAAAGTCGCAGGGCCACAGCCTCCCCATCAGCGGTTGTATTAACGATTAGACCTCCAAGACCGGCAAGCGGAAATGAGACGTTTATGAGCTCACCGCCCAGTGAAACGTTGATACCAACACCGTCACCCGCTGAATCTACATCCACATTAGTAAACAGGCCACCAGCGACGGTGGAGTCAACCACGGACATGGCCTCAAGATCGATATCCGGGTCGGTAGACTCTGCGTGGATGTTTGAAGCAAATACTATCACCCTGGATTTGTCTCTAATCACTAGCGCTGTTTTATCAACCGCGTTTACACCGATGCTCTGAATCTTTGAATTTTGAGAACCTGAGAAGGTCAATGATCCAAATATTGCGGAGCTGGCTGCGTTAATGCCAATAATTGAAATACCATCTCGATTAACTACAATATCTTCAAAGCAGCTACCCGTCAGGTTGATGGTTACAAACCCCAGGGGCGCATCATCGATCACGTTCTGTAGCAGTTCTCCACCACCGACACATTCATGATCAATTGTTAACGCCTCGGATGCCGGGTGAAATCCGATCAAGTCCTCTACTTCACTAGCAAAGGTTTCCACTTCCTCAGAAAATAGCTCCAGGTCTTCAACCCGGCTATCCAGACCAGCAATTGCAGCTGTATTGGCATCAACCAGTGTTGTATCAGCATCAGCACCCGCTGGACCTGCAGGACCTGCTGGACCGGCTGGACCCGT
>CBDUKY010000397.1:0-3442 GCA_965367925.1 uncultured Pseudomonadales bacterium
CGCTTATCAGCTTGATAAATGCTTCTGATACCAAGCTTGCTGCAGGGGAAATGGAAAGTGACGAGTACTCTCTGGTTGTCGAGGTTAAAGGTGAATTAACCTCAATCGAGAGAATTAATTCGATACCCCTGCCAAAACTTGCCGGCGGACAATTCCAACGCTTATCTGATGTTGCAAGTGTGCGGAAGCATTATGTGGACCCACCACAAACCCTGGCAATTTTGAATAACAAGCGCGGCATACTTGTCACGTCTACGATGGAGACTGGCAGGCGCGTGGATCAATGGGTTGCTGCCGCAAATAGAATTATTGACCGCTATGACGACGAACTGCCTGAGATGGTCAAGATGGAAGTTATCGTCGATCAGAATTACTACACAGAAGAAAGACTGACGACTCTGCTGATCAATTTACTCCTCGCGATACTTCTTGTGCTATTTGCGCTGTTTTTCTTAATGGGTATCCGTTCAGCCATTATCGTTGGTAGCGCCGTACCCATGACTCTCGCTATGGTGCTAACAGGGTTACAAGTACTCGACATTCCTTTGCATCAAATGTCTGTCACCGGGCTCATCATCGCTCTTGGTTTATTGATCGACAATGCCATTGTGGTAGTTGAAGAATATAAGATGCAGCGCGCCAGGGGTCAGGATTACGAGGTTGCCATCCGCCATGCAATCGAGCATCTATTCGTGCCGCTACTGGCTTCAACGGCAACCACCGCTTTCGCATTCCTTCCTATCGCGTTGACCCCAGGCGGGGTTGGCGACTTTACTGGTGCAATGGCTGTCGCAGTAGTGTTATCCGTTAGTGCTTCCTTTTTTCTTGCCATGACAGTGATCCCCAGTGTCGCGGGGTTTGTTGATAAACACTTTCCAGCTGCTAGTCATGCCTCAGATAGATGGTGGGTCAGTGGTTTTACCCCTACCCACCTGGCAAGAACCTATAGGGCAGCTGTCCAATTGGTCTGTGATAAGCCATGGGTTGGTATTATGGCTTCGATTATATTGCCCATCTGTGGGTTCCTACTGGCTGGCACCATGACCAGCTCATTCTTTCCACCGGTGGACCGCAATCAATTTCAAGTACAACTAACACTGCCGGCGGACACTTCAATTTCACAAACCCTGGCAGCTGTAAACAAACTCAGAGAACGCCTCAAGGAAATACCCGAAATTACCGAGAGCCACTGGTTTATTGGTGAAGGCTCACCCGCCGTCTACTACAACATGATCGGTAACGGAGATCGGGTATCGAGCTTTGCGAATGGGTTTGTTAGCACCAGTCACGTTGATGACCCAAGAGAAATTTTGCCTACACTTCAACTCGAATTGATGGAAGAATTTCCTAACGCGCGGGTCATGGCGCTGCCCTTTGAACAAGGACCACCATTTACTGCACCGATTGAAATCAGAATTGTTGGACCTGACCTCACGACGCTCAAACAACTAGGTGAACAAACCCGGCTGATACTTTCAGATACACGAGACATTACCTATACCACCTCGACCCTTTCCGGCACGGTGCCACAGGTGACGGTTTATCCGAATGAAAATATGACGCGAATGCTAGGTATCAATAATCAACAAATACCACAACAGTTGAATAGTGACTTGAGCGGTCTTATTGCCGCAACGGTTATGGAAGGTTCTACGGAGGTACCTGTCAGGGTCAGGTTAAACAATCAGAGCCGAGCGAGGCTAGGTGAGATTGGTAATATTCCAGTGACTGGTGGCATAAGTAGTCGCACAGGCTATGGCGGCATTCCCCTTGAACAGATCGCAGAGATTCAACTTGAACCTTCACCAACCCGAATCGACCGCTATCAAAATGAGCGCATAAATACAGTCTCTGGATTTCTTTTACCTTACGCTTACCCGAGCCTTGCTGTTGCTGACTTTAGAGCAAAGCTTGCGGACCAGGCCCTGACTTTACCACCTGGATATCGCATCGAGTTTGGTGGCGAGGAAGAGGAACGCGGTGAGGCCGTATCGAACATCATTGCAACTTTTTTGACCTTCCTCTGGCTGATGGTTGCCGTCATTGTACTGTCTCTTAATTCGTTCAAGCACGCGGCAATTATAGGGATCGTCGGTTTCCTATCTGTGGGTCTGGCGCTACTCGGTGTTTGGATGTCCGGCTATCCCCTTGGTTACACAGCGCTTATTGGTACTCTCGGGCTGGTTGGTCTGGCAATTAATGGCGCGATCATTGTCCTTTCAGCACTTCGCGCTAATGTGCAAGCAATGTCTGGCGATACTGTCGCCTGCACTGGCGTGGTTCTACAATCGACGCGACATATAGTTTCGACCACCATTACAACCATCGGTGGATTCATTCCACTGATACTATTCGGTGGACATTTCTGGCCACCACTGGCAATGGCAATTGCCGGTGGTGTCGCAGGCTCGGCAATTCTGGCGCTTTTTTTGGTGCCATCTATTTTTTGTTGGTATACAAAACGGGATATCAAGCGGGCGATGAAGCTAGCCCCTGCAGCCGCTTCCTCTCTGTAGTCAGGGCTGTTTCTTTGAATAAAAACCCAGGAACACATCATCCCAGGTTTTGCCTTGATTACGAGAACCCTGCCAGTGCTGCTTCACCCGGCCATCTTCGAGGGGTGTATAGGTAATCCTGTGATAGGTCGTTAAGTTGTTCTTTGCGGGCCTTTCACCAGATAAAACCATGCTGCCATCCACCAGACCACCTTCGAGGTACAAGACACCACCTGATGCATCGACCCAGGTCTGATGCCATCGATCAAGGGCACTATCGTAGAAGTTATAGGATACGCCAGCATTGTTGCCGACACTTAACCAGTTCTCTGACACGGCGCAGCCATTAAGAATTTTCACAATAGAATTGGTACCTACCAACTTATCGTCTGCATCTCTGACATCCCACTCGCCAACAAAGAAATCGAAATCCTGATAGTGGGGGTCTATGCAAGCCGGGGCTCTCGTAACCTGTTCTGACACTACATTCTCCTCCCCGATAACTATTTCTGAATAAAGCCCTAACATGGGCAGCAAACAACAAAAGGCACTAAAAAGGTTCGTTCTCATTGTCCAAAACACTTCTATAATGTTGATAAGCTGCATAGTAGATTTACTCAAATAGAAAAACTTTCAGAATCTTGCTCTAGCTATGAACAGATCATCACTACCACAGCCTTCTCAGGTCATTTACGAGGATAGATACATCCGCGCTGGCCAGTTTACGATTGCGCCGGAACATCCTGATTTTGCCCATGCTGGGTCAATGACCCATCCAACCCTGGTGTTTCCTAGATACCCGGTCGCGATTCAACTGGAGGATCAACCGCTATTTGCTGCCGATCAGCATCGGATAACCCTGTATAACAAAGGGCAAAAATATCGACGCCAGGCCCTGGGTCGTTCCGGTGATCAATGTGATTGGGTCGAATTCTTACCCGCCTACT